>JBLHKG010000298.1:0-4182 GCA_047619835.1 Alphaproteobacteria bacterium | reverse complement strand
ATGATCGATGTCGGCACCACCGGCATGGGCGCCGGCATGCCGGGCGGGATGGGCGCCAAGATCCGCCACGCCCACCCCTCGGCGATTGATGAGCTGGCCGCCGATTTTCCGTCGCTGACCATTCTTGCCGCCCATCCGGGCTGGCCGTGGGTCGATGAGATGACGGCGGTGGCGCTGCATAAAGGAAATGTGTTCTGGGAAATGTCCGGCTGGGCGCCGAAATATTTCCCCGCCCAGCTCAAGATCGACATGCGCTCGCGCCTGCAGGACAAGGTGATGTTCGGCAGCGATTACCCCAGCCTGCCCTATGAGCGCATCTTCCGCGAATGGGACGAGCTCGGCTACAAGCCGGAAATCATGGAGAAAATCTATCACGGCAACGCCGAGCGCGTGCTCGGGCTGTAAGGCGGTTGCCAGAAAACATTGCGGAACTCTAAATATTGTAAGAGGCTATAGCGAATTGAACGGCTCGTAACGGGCCATAACGGGAGGATAATTTTAATGACAGCGAGTTTCCACAAGACGGCTCTTCGCACGGTGATCGGGGCCGTCGCCCTGATGCCGCTGGCCCTGCCGGCGCAAGCCGATGCGGTGGCGGATTTTTATAAAGGCAACACCATCCGGATTTCGGTCGGCGGCAGCGCGGCCGGCGGGTTTACGCTGAATGCACGGACATTGTCGGAGACGATGAAGAAGCATCTCCCGGGCAACCCCACCATACTGGTCGAGCCCAAGCCGGGCGCCGGCGGGGCGAAATCGATGGATTATATCCTGAACGCCGTACCCCAGGATGGCACCTATATCGGCGCCGTGCTGCCGCCGGCAATCACCGCGCCGTTGCTGCGTAAATTGCGCTATGACGGCTCCAAGGCAGTGTGGCTCGGCTCGATAACCGGCATGTCGGAAGTTCTTTCCGTCTGGCACACCTCGCCCGCCAAGACGATCAAGGAAGCGCAAAAGACCTCGATCGTCATGGGGACATCCAGCAAACTGTCCTCTGCCTACCTTCTGCCCGCGTTTCTGAACGCGATTGCCGGCACTAAATTTACAATGGTGCAGGGATATCGCGGCGGCGGGCCGATGAACAAGGCAATGGTCACCGGCGAAGTCCATGGTCGCGGCAGTTTCTACAACAGCTACAAGATCACCAAACCGCACTGGCTGCGTGAGAAAAAGATCTTGCATCTGGTCCAGGTCGGTCCGCCGATTCCGGAAATTCCCGAAGTGCCTAACCTCAGCAGTCTGGCGAGAAACGACGATGAGCGCCAGATCGTGAAGTTCCTTGAGGTAAGCGCCCGCATCGGCCACGGTTTCTTTGTTGGAGATAAGGTTCCGAAGGATCGCATCGCCGCGCTTCGCAAGGCATTTGTCGCAACAGTGAACGATCCCGAATTCCTGGCCCAGGCGAAAAAACGCAACATGATCGTCGCCCCGATCGCGGCGGCGGACATGCAGAAAGCTGTCGCCGGCGCTTACGCAACGCCGAAACCGCTGCTGGCCAAGTTCAAGAAGATGGTCAAGCTCGGCAAGGGCAAAAAGAAGAAATAGCGCACGACCGATAGACCAGATCAGGCGGGGCCGTCCGGGAAAGTTCCCCGGGCGGCCCTGTTTGCATGGACGCCCTTTCGATTGGAGGCCCCACGCCATGAGCGATAGTGATCTGCCGCCGCATCGCATAGAGACATGCATTCCGGAGCGCCGCGAGCCCGGCATGATGGTGTTCAATGTGCGCCCCGGCGGGGGCGCCGACCGGTCGGGCAGGATCGGCTGGATCCTCGGTGTCGATCGCGACGGCAATTTCCCGCTCAATCTGAAATTCGATACACCGGCGCAGGACAGCTGCGCGCTGCCCAACGGCAATCTGATGTTTTCGCTCACCGGCGCCGGCATCATCAAGGAAGTTACGCGCACAGGCGAAACCGTTCGCCAATGGCATGTGGCCGGTAAATGGCAGGACAAAACGCCGCCCTCCGGCAGCATCGAGATCGATGTTCCCCTGACCCATCACCGGGTTAACTTCTTCCCCAACGGCAATCTGCTCCTGCTGAGCGCCGAGCAGCGCGAGCTTTCCGACTGGCCGGAACGGGATGACGATCCCAACGCGCCGCGCGGAACGGGCCGCGTCATCGGCGATGTCGTTCTTGAGGTGACGCCGTCCGGCGACATCGTGAAGCGCTGGCATCTGTTCGATCTGCTGGACCCCGAGCGGCTGAGCTATGGCAGCTGCTCCGACTATTGGCACGGGCTCGGATTTCCCGGCAGCAACGACTGGTGCCATGCCAACGCGGTGACATACGACGCCTCCGACGATTCGATTCTGGTGTCCTTGCGCACCCAGGATTGCATCATCAAATTCTCGCGGGCTACCGGCGCGCTGAAATGGATTCTCGGCGATCCCGGCAACTGGCGCGCGCCCTGGGCGGATAAGCTACTGAAACCGGAAGGGGATCTGGAATGGCAGTATCACCAGCATGATTGTTCGGTGACGCCGACCGGCACGATTCTCTGTTTTGACAACGGCAACAATCGCGCCGTTCCGTTTGCAGAGAAATTGCCCGCGCCGGAAAATTACAGCCGGATTGTTGAGTTTGCCGTGGATGAAGACGCGATGACGGTCCGCCAGGTCTGGTCGTGGGGCAAGGAACAGGACGACCGCCTGTATGGCTGCTATCAGGGCGGCGCATATCGCCTGCCGCAGACCGGCAACACTTTTATGAATTTCGGCGGAGTCTGTACCATCGACGGCGTGCCGACCAATAGAAATCACGACGGGTTCTGCCGGGCGCGGCTGATCGAAGTCACGCCGGAAAACGAGATCGTGTTCGATATGTGGATCGATGGCAGCGGCGAGGAACCACCCTTGTCGCTATCCTCGTTCCGATCCGAATTCGTGCCGGGTTGATCGGCACGCCAGACTCGAGGAAATAAAATCATGGCCACCACAGGGGCGACAAACGTCAGAAAAAAAGCCGCGCCGGCAAAGATCACGCGGCGCAAATATCCGCGGATCGATATCCACACCCATGTCGAGCTGCCCGAGGTCAAGGAGCTCGCCGGCAAGATCAAAATGCGCGGCAAGGGGCCGGGCAAGCAGGATTGGGTCTCGCCGGCCTCAGCCGCCGAACACACGCGGCAAACCAAACTCATCATGCCCAAGCTGACCGATCCCAAGGTCCGGCTGAAAGACATGGATGCGATGGGCGTCGATATTCAGGTGCTGAGCTCGAACCTGCCGACGCCGGCCTATTGGGCCAACGGCAAGACCGGGCAGGCGGTTGCCCGCGCCTGTAACGAAGGGGTGGCCGGGATGGTCAGCGCCGACCCGGATCGCTTTGTCGGCATCGGCGCGGTGCCGCTGCAGGATATCGACCGGGCGATCGACGAGCTGGATTATGCGGTCAACGCGCTGGGGCTCCGCGGCGCAATCATCCCGTCAAATATCCGCAACCACGATCTCGGCGAAGAGATGTTCCGCCCGTTCTGGGCCAAGGCCGAGGCGCTCGGCGCGGTGATCTATATCCATCCACGCGGTTTTACCCATGCCGAGCGGCTGGGGAAGTTTTTCCTGTGGAACTCGGTCGGCCAGCCGCTGGAAGAAGCGCTGGCCATGGCGTCGCTGATCCATGAAGGCATCATGGATGCGTTTCCCAAGCTGAAAATTCTGGTCGGCCATGGCGGCGGGTATCTACCGTATTATTCCGGGCGCAGCGACAAATCGTTCGATTCGCGGCCCGAAGCGCGCGCCAATATCACGCGCTATCCCAGCGATTACATGAAGCGGTTCTATTACGATTCGGTGGTGTTCGATCGCGACATGCTGGCCTATCTGGTGAAGAAGGTCGGCGATAAGCAGATCATGATGGGCACCGATTATCCGCGCGGTGAGGTCGAGGAAGACCCGGTCGGGTTCGTGACTCGAACCCGCGGGATTTCAAAAGAATCGAAAGACCGGATCATGTCGCGCAACGCGGCCCGGCTGTTTAATATCGCCGTGTGATGTGCCGGCCCGCCGTTGCGGGAAGAGGCCTTCACGGGGAACCGGCTAGAGCGCTATCCGACCAAATGGGACCATTTGACCGGATAGTGCTCTAGGCGACGCGGACCACCGCCATCATGCCGCCGGCCATATGTTCCAGCACGTGGCAATGAAGCAACCAGTCGCCGGGATTGTCGGCAACGAAG
>JBLHKG010000297.1:0-4188 GCA_047619835.1 Alphaproteobacteria bacterium | reverse complement strand
GCTATCACCCGCCGGCGGCGCGCTGCGCGTTCGATACGGTCGGCGCCGACAAATTTATTTTTGGCACCGACGCCCCGCCGCTGACCGTCCTCAAGCAGGAAGGGGTCGAGCTGATCAAGAAGATCGGCCTCACGCCGGAGGAAGAGCAGAAGGTCTATTGCGACAACGCGAAGAAGCTTCTGAAAATCTGATCTAATGCCGGACGGACCGCAATAATCACCATGCCGGATTTTGACATCATCATCATCGGCGGCGGCGCTGCCGGGCTGATGTGCGCGGCCGAAGCCAACCGGCGCGGACGCCGCGTGCTGGTGCTCGATCACGCAGAAAAAGTTGCACAGAAAATCCGTATCTCGGGCGGCGGACGTGCCAACTTTACCAATCTCCACGCCTCGCCCGCCGATTTCCTGTCGGACAATCCACGCTTCTCCATCTCGGCCCTCAAGCGCTATACCCAGCATGATTTTATTGCGCTGGTCGACAGGCACGGGATTGCCTGGCACGAGCGCGATCACGGCCAGCTATTCTGTGACGGGTCGGCGCAGCAGATCATCGACATGCTGCTCGCCGAGGCGCGCGGCATCGAAATCCAGACCGCCACTCACGTAACCCGGATTTCCAGAACGCCGGATTACTTCACCGTCGCAACAGATCGCGGAAATTTTACAGCCGACTCGCTGGTGATCGCCACCGGCGGGCCGTCCATCCCAAAAATGGGATCCAGCACATTTGGCTATGACATCGCGCGGCAGTTCGGGCTCAAATTGATCGAGCCGCGCCCCGGGCTGGTGCCGCTGACCTGGGACGCCGAGACATGGGAGCGCCTCAAGGATTTGTCGGGCGTGTCGCTCGACGCGATGGCGACGCTGGGAAAAACCAGCTTCACCGAGGCGCTGCTGTTTACCCATCGCGGGCTCAGCGGGCCGGTGATCCTGCAAATCTCGTCTTACTGGCGCAAAGGCGACACGATCACCCTCAATCTGCTGCCCGGCATCGATCTTCTCCAGCATTTGAAAGACGCCCGCAACAGCCAACCGCGCAAAGAGGTACAAACAATTCTGGCCCAGCTGCTTCCCACCCGTCTGGCGCAGACCATGGTGGAGTGGACATCGTGTGCGGGTCGTCTGGCCGATAGCTCCGACAAGGCCCTCCGCCGCCTCGCCGATCAGATCAATGCCTGGCCGGTCACGCCGATCGGCTCAGAGGGGATGCGCACGGCGGAAGTCACGGTCGGCGGCGTCGATACCAAGGAGCTGTCGTCACAGACCATGGAGGCCCGAAAAATCCCCGGCCTCTACTTCATCGGCGAGGCGGTCGATGTCACCGGCCATCTCGGCGGCTTTAATTTCCAGTGGGCCTGGGCATCGGGCCATGCCTGTGGACAAGTGGCGTAGGGGCGGCCGCTCCGGACATTTTACTATACAGCGTCCCCGTGCCTGCTACTCTTATCCCCCAACAGGGATACGGATATTTCCGGCGCCGGCAACGATGAGGATATGACAATGGTGAACGCCTTCCATTACGACGGCAGTTTTTCGTGGCCCGGGGGGCGGCGCATGGCGGTGATGCTGACCTTCGATTTCCAGGGCGGCGAAGATATCCGGCCGAAAGATGGCAGGATCGATCACGAGAAATACACCCAGGCCGAATATGGCCCGAACACGGCGATTTACCGCATCCTCCGCATTCTGGAAGAAGAAGGCGTCCGCGCGACGTTTCTCACCTGCGGCGCGATTGCCGAGCGCTACCCGGAAGCCGTCAAGGCCATCGTCGCCAAGGGCCATGAGGTAGCCGGTCATGGCTATCACCACGAAGTCGCCCGCGATCTCAGCCGCGAGGAAGAAACCGGGGTCATGACGCGCACCGGCGCGATGATCCTCGACCGCGCCGGCAATGCGCCGCGCGGCTGGCGATCCTGCACCCAGAGCCCCAATTCCATCGAGTTGCTGATGGAGCAGGGCTATCAATGGAACAGCAATGATTTTTCACGCGATTTGCCGTTCCTGTGGGAGAAGGACGGGAAATTTCTTGTCGAGCTGCCGCGCCAGCCGTTTGGCGACGGGCGCACCTATTTTGCCGATCACGGCAATCCCGACGCGACGCTGGTGGTGTGGAAAGGCCTGTTCGACGAGCTGCATGAGGAATCGAAGGATCACCCCACCTACTGCCCGTTCCAGTTTCACCCCTATATCTCAGGCCGACCGGGACGTGCGCAGACGCTCCGCACCATCATTCAGCACATGAAGGCAGCCGAAGGCGTCTGGTTCGCAACCGGCAGCGAGATTGCCAGCTGGTGCCGCGACGAGCTGTTCCAGACCGATCAGGCCAAAACCGCCTGATCGGTCGTTAAGCGATTCAGCTATCGCTCGGCCCGATATGGGTGCGCAGCGTGCCGATCTGCGGCGAAACGATATCCACCACGTCACCGGGCTTGAGAAAACGGTCGGGCAATGGCTTGCCGTCATCGCCGGTCTGAGATGAATCGGCTGCGGTGCCCGCTCCGGTACCGCCACTGATCATGTCGCCGGGATAGAAGGTGAAATCCTGCGACAGATGTTCGAGATATTCGCCATATTCAAATGCCATATCTCCCGAACAGAATTTCTGGCGCACCTCGCCATTCACCAGCGTTTCCAGATCGACCTTTAACGCATCGAGTTCGCCCACCACGATGCAGGGGCCAATCGAGCAGCTATTGTCAAAATTCTTCTGCATGGCGAATTTGAGCGGCCCGCCTTCGGGTGACATGCGAATGCTCCAATCGCCCAGCAGCGTAACGCCCCAGACGAAATCGTCGATCTGACCCTTTTTGAGGTTCTTGCCCTGCTTGCCGAGAACCACCGCAACCTCGCCCTCATAATCGAGCCGGGTCGCGCGCGCCGGATAGGGCACGGTTCCGTCATTGCCGAGCGATTCCTTGTCGAACTTCCAGAATCCCCAGAACCCGCGATTGCGGACATAGTCGCGCGGATCGCCCTGAATTGGATTAGCCTCACCGCGTTCAACCCGCCGCGCCGCCATGGCCAGCGAATGCTGGGCAAAATTGCCGCCGGCGCAGGCAACCCGACTGCCTCCCACGCGGGGCGCATGCAGCGCGACGCCCGCCGCACCAAACAGAATATCGTCGCCCGCCTCGCCGAGATTATCGACCGCGGACTGAACCTTATCGAGCGCCGCCTGCCCGCCCTTGATCAGCGTTTCCAGATCGGCCAGCCCGGCAGCATCCGCCCCGCCCTGCTTGGCAACGGCGCCCGCGATATCGACAATCTTGTCATTGTTCAGCACACCGGTACGCTTATCCGGTCCGTATACGACGATTTTCATTGGTTTCCTCACCTGTTCACATCTTCGGGATTTATTGTCCAACAGGGTAGTGGGCGGCTGGCCTTGCTGGCAAGATGGCCGCCGCAATTAATCCAGAAAGTAAATTACCCAGAAAGGAAATTACAGTGAGCGATTACAATTACAGCGAATTCGACACGATGGCGGAGCGACCCAATTTCGTGGGGTTCCCGGCCAATCTGCATGTCGGCGAACGCGCGCCCGGTTTTGCGCTTGAGGATCTGGACGGCGGAGAGACGGTGAACCTGAAGGATGTCTGGTCGACGGGTGTCACGGTCGTGGAGTTCGGTTCCTTTACATGACCCTACTGCACGCTGGCGGGCGAAGCGATGGATGCCATCGCCGACCGCTATGCCGACCGAGCCGTGCGCTCGGTGTTTGTGTACACAAGGGAAGCCCATCCGGGCGAAATCTATCGCCATCACACCTCGATGGCGGGCAAGCGGGAGAACGCCAAGGCGCTGCGCAGCGTCGTCGGCATCAAGCGCCAGGTCCTGCTGGATACGCTTGAGGGCGACGCTCACAGGGCATATGGCTCGCTGCCCAATATGACATGGATTTTCGGGCGCGGCGGGCTGATCCTCTATAAATCGGCATGGACCGACCCGGAAGATGTCGAGGATTCTCTCAGCCGCGCGCTCGACGGGCTGGAGCATCGCGGCAAGGGCAACAAGCTGCCGTTCTACAGCGAGCGCCTGTCGTGGCGCGTGCGGGACGACGATACGTTCCGCAGCCTGCTGGAACGCTGCGGCCCGCAGGCCGTGTCGGACTTCTTCGACAAACGCCCGAAATAGGCGCGGAATTCAGCTGGCGCGGCGCCTCAAAAACTGCCCGGGCGTCGCGCCG
>JBLHKG010000296.1:0-4205 GCA_047619835.1 Alphaproteobacteria bacterium | reverse complement strand
CGGGCGCATAAAATGTTGACCCTGTGTATACCCAGTCATCCTGAACGCTGGATCCGTCTTGGATTTTCAGAAGGGCGGGCACCGGATACGAGACTTTTTTCTCCTCGATTTCCCATGAAACGGAAAGCGACACGCGGTCGCCTTTTATAACCGTGGGATCGAATTTGCCGCTCAGCGCGTCCACCGCGGATTTTGCCCGCTCCAGACCGATCATGATGCAGGCGAGATTGAACTCTGTCGCCGTTGCATCCAGCTCAATAAGGCTCTCATAGCCCTTGAAACCCTTGCGCGTGATGGCGAAGTACTCAAGGGCGGTCTCCTGCGGCCCGTGATCGATCATCTTCGCGGGGACCCGGAATGTCTGAGCCCTGCGATCAAGCACGATGTTGCCCAGACGATAACGACCGTCTCCCAGCGACTCGGCCACCGGGACTGAAGCCGGGACGGAAGCCGGGACGGAAGCCGGTTGCCCGGCGGCGGGACCGCCTTGCGCGAAGGCCGAGGACCAGAAAACCTGCTGGAGGCAAATGCAGAAAATTAGAATTTTCATTTTAACCACTTGAAATTACGCCTAAACTTTTCTCCAGAGCCTGGAATTTCACGCCCAGCGGAATTTTATAAGCGGGCAAAACACATATTACCAGCAAGGCATTCGACTTGAAAATCCGTCACCTCATCACTTGGCCCTTTATCGGGCTGTCGACAGCCGCGGTCGCCGTCACGGGTCTGGTCACTATATATCTCATCTCGAAACAGATCGACCGCGATCTCAATGTCCATATGGATCATGCGTCGGAAATGATTGCAAAAAGCGGACTGGCGCTGAACAGCCGGGTCCTGGAAAATCTGCGACAGGTCGTCGGCGCCGAAGTCATCGTGTTTCGGCCCGATGGTCATTTGCTGTCCACCACGCTGGACCAGAAAGCGAACCGGCGACTGATTATGGCGATCCGGACGGGTGTTGGCGCCGTGACGGAGCTGGACCCCAAAACCGCTCACAAATTCATCGACCTTTCGGATGGCGATCAGCCCTATCGGGTCATTTACCGTTCCCTGCAGACGCCCCCCGGTGCCCTGCTCGCTTTCGTGGTTTCAACCGATGATGCCCTCAAGTCGAAAAACAGGATTGGCCGCATTCTGATTCTGGTCGGCATTTTTGTCGTTATGGGCGCCGCCGGAGCAAGCTATATCGTCGCCGGCGCGATCACCCGACCACTTGAGAAGCTGGTAAATTACACCCGCGAGATTGGCGCGCGCCGGTGGTCGACCAGCGCCCCGAATTCGGGAAGCGATGAAATAAGGCGGCTGGCTGAAGCCTTCGATGAAATGCGTTCAGAACTGGAGGCGACCGAAGAAAGACTCATCCAGTCCGAAAAGCTCGCCCTGGCCGGGCAACTCGCCGCCCGGGTCGCCCATGACGTCCGAAACCCCATGTCTTCCATTCGAATGAGAGCGCAACTCCTGCAAAGGCAACTTGTCGCGAAGGGAATGGACGCGGGGAACGTCACCAGCATCCTCGAACAAGGGACCAGAGTAGAATGGGTGATCCAGGGTCTCCTCGACCTCGCGCATCCGCACGACCTCCATAGAAAACCGATGGACGTTCAGGCGGTGCTGGAAGAAGCGCTTAAAACCACCTCGGCCCAGCTGGAACATTTTCACATCACGGTGGAACGGCGCTTCGAGCCGGATTTACTCCCGGTAAACCTGGACCCGGACCGCTTCTGTCAGGCCCTCGTGAACCTGATCTCCAATGCCGCCGAAACCATGCCCCGGGGAGGCATCCTGACGGTTTCGACACGGATGGCGGCCGGCCGGGAATTTGTCGAAACGGAGATCGCCGACGAAGGGCCGGGTTTTCCCACTGGGCATATCGACAAATTATTCGACCCGTTCTTCACGACAAAGGGCGGCGGGGTCGGGCTGGGGCTGGTGAACGCGCGCAGCGTCATTGAACGTCACGGCGGCCGGATCCGGCTGGAAAATGCGCCGGACAACGGCGCAAGGGTGATAATATCCCTGCCCGTGCTGGAATCCCCTGGCGCGGTGGACAGCAGCCCCGGCTCCCTGCACCGTGTCGGCAATGAAACGGGAACCTGACAATGTCCAAAATCCTGATTGTTGATGACGACGAACAGATCTGTGCCGTTTTCGGTCAGTTTCTGACCTGGGAAGGACACACGACCGCGTTCGCGAGCAACGCGGAAGACGCCTTCCAGTGTGTGAATACAATGCATCCGGACCTCGTCCTGATGGATGTCCGCATGCCCGGGGAAGACGGCATAACGGCGCTGCAGAAAATCAGAAAACAAAATCCGAACCTGCATGTCATCATCATGACTGCCTACGGCTCCAGCCAGACCTCCATCGAAGCGATGCGATACGGTGCTTTCGATTACCTGACAAAACCGCTCGATCTGGAAGTCCTGAAGGAAATTATCGACCGCTCGCTTGCGGCGAAGGCGCAAAGCGACAAGGTCGGCGCCCCTGAAATCGACCCCGAATCGTTGATCGATCTGGTCGGGGACAGCGCGCCCATGCAGGCGGCTTACAAGTTAATCGGCATGCTTGCATCAAATGACATGACGGCGCTGGTGACCGGCGAACGCGGCGTTGGCAAACAAACAGTGGCCCGGACCATTCACGAAAACAGCGACCGGAAAGACCGGGAATTTGGCGTCCTTCATTGCGGCGATTTTCCCGATGAGGCAATCGGTGCCGAATTGTTCGGGCAGGAGTTTGCCTCATCGGACATGGGCAACAAGCCGAAAATCGGCAAACTCGAATCGTGCGATGGCGGCACGCTTTTTCTGGACGACGTAGAGCTGTTGCCCTTACCGACACAGGCGAGACTTTTGCAATATCTGCGTCATGGTGCGGTTGAAAGAATTGGCGGCGCCAAGGCCATCAAATGCGATACGCGGGTCATTGCCGCCAGCGAGGGGGATTTAAGACACTGCGTGGAAGCGGGCCAGTTCAACGACGACCTTTTCCACGACCTCAGCATTATGAGGATTCCCTTGCCGTCCCTGCGGGAACGACGCGAAGACATACCGGCCCTCGTTCTGCATTTCATAAATCAATTCAGCGGCGACCAGACGCAGCACATTAAGGGCATCGATCAGGAAGTTGCCGCGAAATTTCAGGCCTATGACTGGCCCGGCAACGTGACCGAGCTTAAACGGGTCATCCAGCGTTCAATAGGTTTGGCGCGCGCAGATGTAATTACGGCGCCCGACCTGGGAGACAGCCTGACAGACAAACCCCTGGCCTCGCGCGGCGAGACGGTATCTGCCCTGGAACAGGCGGTCCGGCGGGAAATCAGGGAACGGCTTTCGGCGTCCCCTGCCGGGCTCCCCGCCTCGCATTACCATGAAACCCTGGAACTGGTGGAAACCGCCATCGTTGACGAAGCGCTCGACATGACGTCCGGCAACCAGCAGCGCGCGGCGCAGATGCTCGGCATTACGCGCGTAACACTTCGTAAAAAAAGGGGTGTATGAACCGAACAACCGTCGGGCGCAGAAGAGCAAATCAAACGATCAGCTGTTCACTTGAACTCGATTTCATCGAGATTGCCCGCCCTGCCCCGCTCTTCGATACGCGGCTCGATGCCGCCCCGCAGAATGGAATTGCCTTCGAAAAGGGACCGCTGATCGATCGCTGAACCGTCGAGCCAGTCCGTCTCGTTCATCTGCCCGCTTTTGCCGTAGCACGCCAGCGCGTTGGCATAACAGGCAAGATGCACGGCTTCTTTCGGGACCCCCTGCTCAAGCGCCAGCAAGGCCGTTTTGGCGACTCCGAGCGGCTCCGATATGCCCCAGTCACAAGCCGAATCGACGATAACCCTCTCGGCCCCGTACTGCTTCAATATTTCTACCATCCGCGCATTGCCCATCTTGGTGCTGGGATAGATGGAAAAACCTGCCCAGAAGCCACGATCAAGAACCTCCTGCACGGTTTCTTCGTTATTGTGGTCAATAACCACCATCGACGGATCCACCCCGTGTTCGATACAGACGTCCATCGAACGGGTGGTGCCGCGCTTCTTGTCCCGGTGCGGGGTATGTATCATGACCGGCAATTCAAGCTGTTTGGCCAGTTCAAGCTGTGCCCGAAAATATTTGTCCTCGAGTTCCGACTGCTCGTCATAGCCAATTTCCCCGATCGCAACGACGCCTTCCTTGAGGGCGAACCGCGGCAGC
>JBLHKG010000295.1:0-4207 GCA_047619835.1 Alphaproteobacteria bacterium | reverse complement strand
GGGTCGCCATGATGAGATGGATACCGGCGGCGCGGGCCATCTGGGCGATGCGCTGAACCGAGGATTCGACCTCCTTACCGGCGACCAGCATTAAATCCGCCATCTCGTCGACGATCACGACGATATAAGGCAACTGCGTCATATCGAGCGGCTGGTCCTCATAGACCGGCTCGCCGGTATCCGAATCGAAACCGGTCTGAACCGTGCGGGTCAGCGCTTCACCGGATTTCACAGCCTCTTCCAGACGGGAATTGTAATTGGCGATGTTGCGGACGCCGAGTGTCGACATTGCGCGATAGCGGTCTTCCATTTCGCGCACCGTCCAGCGCAGGGCGACCACCGCCTTTTTAGGATCGGTAACCACCGGAGTCAGCAGATGCGGAATACCGTCATAGACCGACAGCTCCAGCATCTTGGGATCAATCATCACCATGCGACACTGGGCGGGGCTGAGACGATAGAGCAGCGACAGGATCATTGTGTTGATCGCGACCGATTTGCCGGACCCCGTAGTGCCGGCGATCAACAGATGCGGCATACGCGACAGATCCGCGATCACCGGTCCGCCGCCGATATCCTTGCCGAGCGCAAGCGACAGCTTGGACGGCATTTTCTCGATGGTTTCCGATTCCAGCAGCTCGCGCAAAGCAACGATCTCCCGGTCGGAATTCGGCAGTTCGATGCCCATGACGTTGCGGCCCGGGACTGTGGCGATGCGGGCGGACACCGCACTCATCGAGCGGGCGACATCGTTCGCGAGACCTATGACACGCGAAGATTTAATGCCGGGCGCGGGCTCGAATTCATAGAGGGTAACCACCGGCCCGGGACGGACCTTCATGATTTTTCCCTGGACGCCAAAATCCTCCAGCACCGATTCGAGCAGCCTTGCATTGGCCGACAGCGCGTCTTCATCGGCGCGCTCGCCGACCATCTCGGGCGGGATCGGCTCCAGCAATTCGATATCGGGCAGCTGATAAATTCCGTCCGGACCAAATTTAAGGGTGCTCTGCTTGGCCTGCTGCGCCTGCGGTCCCGGCTTTGCGCTTTTGGGCCGCGCCGCGACCAGCCGCTCCTTACGCGCGGCAAGACGCGGGGTCACATTGCCCTCCGCAGCATCCTGCATATCGTCAACCGGAGCAGCCCTGAAGGCAACGGCATCTTCGTCTGATGGGGCGACGTCAGTGAGATCCCCACCTGCCGCTCTGGTCAGCCGGGGTTCGCGCCGCAGAAGCGCCGCCGCCGCACGGCCCTGTGAGGCCGTTTTCAAGGACCAGCGTCCGATAAACCGACCGGCCTGCCCGCCAGCGGCAGCGGTGGTGACGGCGGTGGCGGCACCAGCGCGGGCGCCCCGGCGACTGAGCCCCATAAGGACGTGGCCCAGTTTCTGCCATTCCTCCCGCGAAAATCCCGGCGCGGTCAGGGCCGCGGCCAGCGCCAGCACGCTCGCGACCAGCGCCACAGCGTCAGCGCCCAACGGCGTCAACCCGGCGCTCCACGGCATGGTTTTCGCCAGCACAATATCTCCGACGATCCCGCCATAGCCGGCCTCAAGCGGCCAGCCGGCCGCCGCATCGAGACCGGCGAGGGCAATCGCCGTCAGCACCAGCGCGAGGGGCAGCAGGCTGAGGCGGAGCCACAACCGGCCAAGGCCCCGACGAGTGGCGATCCGCCACCCCCAGGCGATAACGGTAACAGGCAACAACCAGGAAGCGGCGCCGATTGTCTGCATCATCACGTCGGCGAACATCGCACCGACGCCGCCAAGCAGATTGAGGGGTTCGCGTCCGGCGGCGGCATTAAGTGACGGGTCGCCCGGATGGAATGTCGCGAGGGCAATTACCGCGCCGAGACCGACAAAAGCGAGCAGCATCCCGCTTCCCTCTATTGACCGGCGGCGCAGAAATGCGGTCGCCGCCGGCGGCAGCAGGGTCGATCGGGTCAGTTTGCGCGAGGACGTAGCCATAATCGTCTCCCGGTTCAGTGCAGTTACAATGTCGTCGACAGGCGCATCAGCGCCTGTTCGGTGGTGGCGAGGTCATGGACCATCGCGCAGCGGATATAGCGGGACCCGGGACTGATCCCGGAAGCATCGGCACGCGACAGATAGTCGCCCGGCATGACCCGTAGCGCCGCTTCGGTCCACAGAAGATGGGCGGCCTTTTCGCCATCTTCAACGTCGAGCCACAGGTAAAACCCGCCATCGGGCCGGTAGTATCCCAGCCGGTTTGACAGGATGCGGTCGGCGAGATCGAATTTAGCCCGGTAGAGCGCCCGGTTCTCCTCGACATGGACCTCGTCATTCCACAGCGCCTCGGCGGTTGCCAACAGAGGCAACGGCGGCGGCGCCCCACCGTAATCACGGGCCTGCTTGAAGCGGGCCATCAGGTCCGGATCGCCGGCGACAAAACCTGATCGCAATCCCGGCACGCTGGAACGCTTCGACAGCGAGTTCATGATAACGACGTTTTCGAGCGACCCGCCGAGCGCCGCGCACGCCGCCACCCCACCGGGCGGTGGGTCGCGATCATAAATTTCGCTGTAGCATTCGTCGAACACGATGATGAAATCATGCGCGCGAGCCAGCTCGACCAATGAAACCAGCTGGTCCAACGGAGCTACGGTGCCCTGAGGATTGGACGGGTTGCAGAAATAGGCAAGCGCCGTGCGCGCCAGCGTTGCCTCGTCCAGCGCGTGGTAATCAGGCAGAAAATTGGTCTCTACACGGGCAGGGACAAACACCGGTTCGGCGCCGGACAGGGCCGCCGCGCCGACATAGACCTGGTAAAATGGATTTGGCATGAGGACCGTCGGCTGAGCGCCGGAGACAGTTTCCGGAATCGCGGTCAGTGCAATCATGAACAGTGCTTCGCGGGTGCCGGATACCGGGATGATGCTGCGGTCGGCATCGATCATCGCCGGGTCGATGCCGTAACGGCGGCTCATCCAGCGGACGATGGCGGCACGAAATTCCGGCGTGCCCCAGACCGGCGGGTACTTGCCCCACAGATGGAAGCTGTCATTGACGGTGCGCCGCACGATTTCCGGCGCGGGATGCTGCGGCTCCCCCAGCGCGAGCGAGATCACGTCATGGCCGGCCGCCGGCGGATCGACGTCGAGCAGCGTCCGCAGCCGATCGAACGGATAATCGCCGAGACGGTCAAGCCGGTTGTTAAACATCGTCAGCCATCCGTAATCCATGGCCCCTTTGGCCAAGCTTCTTCATCCACGACTCACAAAAACAGGTGCAAATACGTACAATACAAAGGAATCTTACAGGGAAAGCCTGACTCGGCTCAAGCAAGTTGATGCAGCAGGCGGATAACACCGGCACCAAACGGATTAGCGGCGCGCCACACTGGCGGCCTTCGCGCCAGACCTGATGGGCCGCACGACGATCAGACGGTAGAGGATAAATATATCAATACAGACATATTTAGGGATAAAACCCATGCCAAATGTATCATAAATGGCATGGATTTCACCAAATTTGGATTTGAGAGACTATTTTTTAGCCCTTAAACCTATAAAAGACGCTCGATCTTTGCCAAACCCTCTATATTTACCATCCAAGCAAACCAGGGTTGGATCAAACCCCACTTTCGGCCAGCAATTTGGCAAGTGAGGCCTCGGGCCGCGCGCCATAATGCTGGATCACCTCGGCTGCGGCGATACCGCCGATTTTGGCACAATCCGGTAATTCACGCCCCTGGGTCAGCCCGTACAATACACCGGCGGCGTAAAGATCGCCCGCCCCGGTCGTATCGATCACTTTTCCGACCGGGGCGGCGGGCGCCTCGTGCGCCTCTTCATGATCGAGAATCACCGAGCCCTTGGCGCCGCGGGTCAGGGCCGCGATCTGGCAATGGCCCCTTGTCAGCGCCAAAGCGCGATCGAACGAATCGACCTCGAACAGCGACATGATCTCGTCCTCATTGGCGAACAGAATGTCGATATGGCCCGAGATCAGATGCAGGAACTCCGCCCGGTGGCGGCCGACGCAGAACGCATCGGACAGCGACAGCGCAACCTGGCGGCCCGCCGCGTGGGCTGCCTCGGCAGCATGGACAAATGCCTTCTTCGCTTCGGGTGGATCGAACAGATAGCCCTCGAGATAGGTTATCTGCGCCGCCTGGATCGCCTCAACATCTATATCGTCGGTGCCGAGCTCGACCGAAACGCCGAGACAGGTCTGCATGGTGCGCTC
>JBLHKG010000294.1:0-4218 GCA_047619835.1 Alphaproteobacteria bacterium | reverse complement strand
TGGCAGCGCCAGCTGATTTTCAATTTCGTCGATGGCTATTTCGCCGCAAGGGGTGTCGGCATCGCTATTACCAAGGCGCAGAGCATTCGCGGCGTGCCCGCCCTGACCGGGCCGCAAAAGGAAGCGCTGGCAATGTTCCGCAGCCTTGCGGTCGAGCTCTCGGTCCAGATTCCGTTCCGGCAGGGTGACATATTTTGCCTCAACAACCATGTCACGCTGCATTCACGCGGCGCCTTCGAAGACTGGCCCGAGCCGGACCGCAAACGCCATCTGCTGCGCCTGTGGCTCGACACCAACGGCGCAAGACCGCTGCCGCCCGAGATCGCCCGCCAATCCGCCGGGGTTATCGTCGCGGGAACCGATCTGACGGTGCCGCTCGACGCGGTGTGAGGGGCATACATTAGGTCCTGTTGACCCGCATTTCGCCCCGCTTCACGCCCCTGCCGTTGGCATGAAGGACACCGAGATTATGCTAGGCCTGAGTGAATCCCTGTTCGGCGGCTTTGCGGAATTATCCCGCTGCCGTCGCATAATCGCCACGGTCATAGGCGGCTTTGCCCTCGTTAAACCCCGCCTGTGACGGGGATGCCAGCAGGAGGTACAGGAAGGCGGCAGCTGGAATTGTTCGAATTATCATCGGCGCATTTTGATCGGCTGGACCGTGCCCCGCAAGAATTCCCTGACCCTTCCGCTGAATTCGTTTAAGAAGGAAACTACCGAAACACAGCGAGGTTTGATGATGGCTTTCAGTCAGCAGATCAAGGATCTTATTTTCAATGCGCATATCGACAATTGCGTCTGCATGCTCGCCACGGTTGGCGTCGACGGGCCCAATGTCGGCCCCAAGGGCAGCATGATTGTGCTGGACGACGATCATCTGGCCTATTGGGAACGGGCCAAGCGCGCGTCGCTCGACAATCTCCGCGCTAATCCAAAGGTTGTGGTAGTGTACAGCAACAAGGCCCTCGCGGAAGCTGGCGAGCTTAATCATCCGGGCGGTATCCTCCGCTTTTACGGCACCGCGGAGATTCACGAGCGCGGCGAATATCGCGACAGGATCCGCACCTTGCTGCAGGAACGCGAGATCAACCATGACGGAGCGGAAGAAGGCTTTGCCGTGGTGATCAAGCTGGACAAGGCGGAGAATCTGCGGGGGATCTCGCTCAGATAAGACGAGGAGACAAGACCTGTTTATCCCGGGCAGCTGACGAATTACCATAGCGTCTGGTTGTGAGGGGGGGCTCTTCGCAAACAAGGAGGATTTCCAGTGAAAAAACTGATTATTGGCTTTTTGGCCGTCGTCGTCCTGATTGTTGCGGCGGCGTTCATCGTCCCGTCTTTGATCCCGGCGGAAACCTACAAAAGCCAGCTCCTGGCGCAGGTCAAGGAGGCGACCGGGCGAGAGGCCCGCATCGATGGTGATTTCAAGATCGCGATTCTGCCACGGGTTGAATTTGTTGCCGGCAAGGTAAGCTTCGCCAATGCCAAAGGCAGCAAGACGAAGAACATGGTGTCGGTCGACAGGCTCAATGTTCAGGTTGCGCTGTTCCCGCTGCTGGGCGGCAAGGTCGAAATCGACGCCTTCGTGCTCGAAAAGCCGGTGATCAATCTTGAGATTGACAAGAACGGCAAGCCAAACTGGGAGTTCAGCAGCGGCGAGAAGCCTGCCGCGAAAGCCAGTGCCGCCAAACCCGATAATAAATCCGGCGGGTCCGGTGGAACCGGCCTCAGTGGCCTGAAACTTGGCGATGTTCGTCTGGTGGATGGCCAGGTGAGTTATTCCGATGCCCGCACCGGCAAAACCGAGCGGCTCGATAAAATCAATCTGAAGATTGCCTTACCGTCTCTCGACAGCCCGATGAAGGCCGATGGATCGCTGATCTGGAACAAGGAAAAGATCGATCTGTCATTCGGTCTGTCGAACCCCAACGGGTTCCTCAGCGGCGCGAAGACCGGCATTGAGACAAAACTCGCCGCGGCGCCGGTGTCTCTTTCGTTCAAGGGCTCTGCGTCGAGCGGCAAAGTCCTGAAGGCGGGCGGCGCGCTCGATCTCGACGTGCCGTCGATCCGCAAGCTCACCGCCTGGGTCGGTGCGCCCCTGACGGCGCCGGGCTCCGGCTACGGGCCGCTGAAAATTACCGGGCAGGTTGACGTCGATGGCGCGAAATACGCTTTCCGCAAAGCCAGGCTCTCGGTCGACAAGATTTCCGGTTCCGGCGAGGTGGCGTTCGATGGCGGGCGGTCAAAACCGCTTGTGACCGCGAAGCTGAGCCTCGGTATGCTTGATCTCAACCCCTATCTGCCGCCTGAAGCCAAGGCAGCAGACAAGGCGGCAGCCAAACCGGCTGCCGGTGGAGCGAAACCAGCCGCAGTGGCGGGCTGGAGCGACGATCCTATCGATCTCAGCGGTCTGAAAGCAGCCGATGCCACGCTCGATCTTTCGGTCGCGGGCATCCTCATCCGCAAGATCAAGATCGGTCAGTCCAATCTGGGCGTGACACTGAAAAACGGCGTGCTGGTCACCGACCTCAAAAAGATGACGCTCTATCAAGGTACCGGTAAAGCGAAGCTGACGGCCAATGGCGCGGGATCGGTCCCCCGCATCGCGATCGATTTTGATCTGGCGAATTTCCAGGCCAATCCGTTTTTGACGGATGCGGCGGATTTCGAGCGGCTTGAGGGCACGGCCAACGCCGATTTGAAGGCCACCACCCAGGGACGCTCGCAGCGCGAACTGGTTGGCGCTCTCAAGGGGGCCGGAAAGGTAACTTTCCTCAACGGCGCCATTCGCGGCATCAACATTGCGGCGATGCTGCGCAATGTCGCCTCGGCGTTTATGGATTCCTCGGCGAAGAAAGCCCAGAAAACCGATTTCGCCGAGCTTGGCGGGACCTACGTGATCAAGCGCGGCATCCTGACCAACAGCGATCTGTCACTCAAATCGCCGCTGCTGCGCCTGTCGGGCAAGGGCACGGTTGATTTGCCGAAGCAGACGGTCAATTACCGGCTCGAGCCCAAGATCGTCGCCTCGACCAAGGGGCAGGGCGGGTCCGGCAGCGCATCCGGCCTCTCTATACCGGTGATCGTGTCGGGACCATGGGCCAATCTGAGCTACAAGCCCGATCTCGCCGGGGCGCTCGGCGGCCTCGCCAAGACACCGGGTAAGGCGCTGGATGCATTAAAGGGCATGATCCCCGGCAAATCCGGTTCGGGCGGTTCGCCGCTGGATGCCCTTAAAGGGATGATTCCAGGAGCTTCTGGTTCCGGAGCGGAAGCGCCGACGGCACCTGCCAAAACAGCCCCGTCATCGCCCATTCCGGACGTTGGCAAGACGCTGAAAGGCCTGTTCGGCAACTGATGCTGCCCTTCGAGCCGGCCCCTAATTAATCGAGGCTTGCCCGGGGTGGAATTTTGCCAAACCCTGATCTAAGCCTGTCCCATTGGCGCCGGCGAGGCGTCGCAATGGGCGATCTGCGCCTGCACCAGCCGCTCGAGCAGCGCCGCCTTGACGTCGCGATGGGCGTCGGAGTCCCATAGATTATTGAACTCGCCTTCGTCTTCCTGAAGATCGTAGAGCTCACCCCAACTATGCCCGGCATAGACCGATAGCCGCCAGCGATGGGTAATAAGCGAGCGCGCCCGGGGGTTTTCGCCGAGGCCGGCCAGCGCCCGCTGATTGTCTTCCTCGATCAGAAAGGCATCGCGGGTCCCGTCGAGTTCGGGGTTTGCCGCCAGCGGGCGCAAGCTGTGCCCCTGCATGCCGTTATAGGGATGGATCTGAGCGCGATCGAGGATGGTGGCGCCGATATCGATGGTACCGGCCAACGCATCGCTGGCGGTGCCGGGGACGCCCTCGGTGGGGTCGGCATAGAGGAACGGCACGCGCACCAGCTCGCGGTAATGCGCCGGGCCCTTGCGCAGCATCGAATGGTCGCCGAGGTGATCGCCGTGGTCGCTGGTAAACAGGATCACCGTATTGTCGGCATAACCGGATTCTTTCAGCGCCAGCAGCACGCGGCCCACCGCATCATCGACCATCGCGATCATGCCGCAGGTCAGCGCGCGGGCCTCCAGCGCCTCCCGCAGGGTGATGCCATAGGACATAATGCCGTCTTCGGGCGGCTTGCCCTCATCGCGGGCGGCCAGCAGGGCCGCGACATGCGGCGGCGGCGTCCAGTCATTGGCGCGGTAGGATTTCGGCTCTTCCATGTCCTCGGG
>JBLHKG010000293.1:0-4226 GCA_047619835.1 Alphaproteobacteria bacterium | reverse complement strand
CTGCTTTTCAGCGGTTTAGCGTTGCAACCTATGCCTCACGCTTTGACGGCTGGTCCGGCCAGTCCTTTGAAACACTCGCCGTACGGGACGGTCCGCGCGGCACCAAACTGGTCCAGACCCGCATCAACCGGCCCAATGAAGACCCGGTCCCGCTTTCCTATGTCGTCCGAAAATTCGGCGCGCAGTGGCAGGTCGTTGATATCCTGCTGGAGGCAGGGATCAGCGAGATCGCGGTTCGCCGCTCAGAATACAGCACGATCCTCAAATCGAAGGGAATACAGGCGCTGACCCGACTGCTCACCGCACGAGCGGATAAGCTGCTGTCGCCTTAGCGCTCTTCAACGGCGTCCTGTCAGCGCCATCAGGGCAGGCAAAACCACCAGCGTACATAACAGGCTCAGCGTAATCGCAAGCGCCAGCAGGACCCCCATGCTCGACGTTCCAGGATGGCTGGACAAGGCGATCGACGCAAACGAGCCAATGGTGGTGAGTGCGCTGAAGACGACTGCGCGAGGCGTCGATGTGCCGAACAGTCCAGCCAGACCCGACCCGGCCCTTTCCCGCAGCACCAGATGGATTGCACTGGCGACACCGAGACCGAACAACAGGGGCAGCACGATCACATTGGCGAAATTGAAGGCAAGACCGGTCAGCACCGACGCCGCAACGGTCAGCAGCGCGGCAAGCCCAAGCGGCGCAAACACCAGCGCGACATCGCGCAGCCGCCGCAGAATGACCCACACCAGCAAACCTATCACGATGACCGAGATCGCAGCGGCTTCCGCAAACGCGCTAATCACGGCACGCCCGGCTTCGACAATGATCACCGGCGATCCGGTGGCGCGCGGCGCGACGGTGCGGACGGCAGCGACGAACCGGCGCATCGCGGCGGGAGCGCGCACATCCTCCTTTGGAAAGATTTCGAGCCGGATTGTGCCGTCGGCGGCGACATAGCGGCGCAGCAGGGGCTCGGGAATTTTCTCGAAGGTTACCGGCCCCGCATTGAAGGCGTCCTTTAATGCCGCAAGCCGCCCCGGCAAAGTCGCCAGCAGACGGCGTTCCAGATCCGCCAAAGACGCCGGCGCGGTCCCTATCCCATCGAGCGCTGCCGCAAGCCGCCTTGCCTCCGCACTCGAGGGTCCGGCGCCGCTGCGAATATAAGCGTCCAGAGTTTTACGGAAATTCCCGATTGAGTCGCGCCGCTCCGCCGCATCCGGCGGCGGCAATTTCCTGCCGCTGAGCGATGGCAGGATCAGCAAGGCGGCGTTGTCGAGAATTGCGAGTTTCGCTTCCTGACCACCCGGCACGAACTGCTCGGCGGAAATTACGGATTTGACCAGTCGCAGCGTCTTCAGCTTTTCGGCCAAGAGCCGGGCTTTCTCCCGGTTATCGACCAGGATATCGATCGAATACGGCCCGCCCGCCTCGCTTTCCATCAGATCGAACAGCGTGCTCACCGACTCCGTCGCCGTATCACGCAGATTGAGCGGATCGAAATCGAACCGCGCGGAGGGAACCAACGCGGCGGCAGCGATCGCCAGCAGCGCCGAAGCCGCAACGATGGGTTTCGCATTCCGAACGACCCACCCGGCGCGCGCACCGGCCATTTCGGGAGGCGGCAACGAACGCGCAACCGGAGGAAAGACCGCGATAAGTGCCGGCAGGACCGTCAGATTTGCGATCAGGGCGATAAACATCCCACTGCCGGCGATTACCCCCAGCTCCGCCAGGCCGACATAATCAGTCGGCAGGAACGAATAGAACGCGATTGCCGCCGCCACGGCACAAAGCGCCAGCGCGCCACCGACACCGCGCCCGGTATTAACGAATCCGGCCTTGGCCGCGATGCCGGAATCAATCTCCTCGCGCAGCCGAAGGGCGAAATGAATGCCAAAATCGACGCTGAGCCCGACGAACAGCACAGCAAAAGCGACCGAGATCAGGTTCAGCCTGCCGACGGTCAACGTCGCAAACCCGGCGGTCCATATCAAACCGATCACCAGCGTCGCCAGCATCGCCGCAACCAGCCGTGGCGAGCGCAGACACCACCCAAGCAGCACCAGCACGAGGGCAGCCGATATCAAACCGGCCAGCCCCATCCCGGTGGCCACGCTTTCAAGCTCCTCTTCCTCCAGCGCCGCAGAGCCGGTGAGCCGCACCCTGAGACCGTTTACCGCCGTCAATCCGAGCTCAATCGCGAGCAACCGGATGGTCGCGATCGCATGCGAGGCCGGTTGCAGCGATGTCTCGTCCAGCGCGGGCTGGACCAGGATTACCCGCCGATTTTTGCCGGTGCCCGATCCCTTTCCCTCGATCAGCCCGCGCCACGACAGGACCGCCGACTTGCCGGCGGCAGTCGCCGCTACCGCGTCAAGCACCCGCCCCAGCGCTGCCGTCGGCGTCGATTTATCTGCGTTCTCCAACGCCAGGCCGAGCACGCCAAACAGGCCTCTCAGGCTGGGGTCGCGCCACAGCGAACCGAGAAAGGCCTGCGCCCCGGCGAGCCGGTCAACCATCTCCGACAGCTCGTCTTCATCAAGGAACAGAAGGCCGTTCTGCCGGAAAAACGCCATGCCGGCGGGATCGAATATCGTGTGGAACAGCTTGGGGCGCTGGCGCAGCGCGGTGGACAGGCGATCAGCCGCATCGTCGGCCTGATCCACGCTCGCACCGTCGATGACAATGACGATATTGCTTTTAAGCTGGGCAAAAGCCTTGTCGTAGCGGATCGAATCCTGCCGAAACGGTAGATCCGCCGCCAACATGTCATTGTTTGACGTGTTGATGCCAAGCCCGGTCGCCGCATACCAGCCCGCCAGCAGCGTCAGGGCCAGCGACAGCAGCAGGACCCCCTTGGCGCGACCATGTACGAACCCGACCCAGGCGCCGAACAGGGCGCTCACCTTTTTACTCATGATCTGGGCCGTCGGTCAGCGAGCTTGTTTGCTGGCATCTGGGGCCCCTCGAACTGGTATGGAATATTATAGCCTCCCTGTCGCGACGGTAGATATCGACAGCCCGCCACTTACTCTCTTACATTGCCCGGAACATCAAATTTTTCAAGCAGAGCCTCCAATGACAGAGAATGACCCAACCCGCCAGATCCTCCTGACGCCGGGGCCGCTGACCACGGCGGAGGCGACCCGCCAGGCGATGCTGCGCGACTGGGGCTCGCGCGACGGCGCGTTTATCGCCATGACCGCCCGGGTGCGCGGGCGCCTGACCGCTCTCGCGAACGGCACAGAAACCCATGTCTGCGTGCCGGTCCAGGGCAGCGGCACCTTTGCGGTGGAGGCGACCATCGGCACCCTTGTTTCACGTGAAACATCGAAGGCGCTGCTGCTGGTCAACGGGGCCTATGGCAAGCGGATCGTCCGAATTTGCGAAATCGCCGGGCGGGCGCACAGCGTCTACCAAACCGCCGAGGACACGCCGCCAGATCCAGCGCAGGTCGCCAGATTACTGGCGGAAGATGCCGCTCTGACCCACGTCGTGCTGGTCCATTGCGAAACCACCTCGGGCATTCTCAACCCGCTGGAAGAGATCGCCCGCGTGGTCGAAGCGGCCGGTCGGCGCCTGATCGTCGATGCGATGAGCTCGTTTGGCGCCCTGCCGATCAATCTTTCTGAGATCAACGCTGAAGCGATCATTGCCTCCGCCAATAAATGCCTCGAAGGCACGCCGGGCCTGGGCTACGCCATCATCGAGCGGCAGGCGCTGGCCGCGGCCAGGGGCAATGCGCATGCGCTGAGCCTCGATCTGTTCGATCAGTATGAATACATGGAGCGCACCGGCCAGTGGCGCTTTACCCCGCCGACCCATGTGCTGGCCGCGCTTGATGCCGCCCTCGAAGCCCACGCGGCGGAAGGCGGCGTTACCGCGCGCGGCGCACGCTATGTCGGGAACTGCCTCGTGCTGGTCGACGGGCTGCGGGCGCTCGGCTTCGAGACTTTCCTGCCGGATGCGCTCCAGGCACCGATCATCGTGACAATCCGCATGCCGGCCGATCCGAATTTCGATTTCGCGACGCTGTACGATGCGCTGAACGATCAGGGTATCGTCCTCTATCCCGGTGCAGTGACGCAGGAGAAGAGCTTCCGCATCGGCTGCATCGGCCAGGTGTTCAACGGCGACATGCGCCGGACGGTCAACGCCATTGAAGCCGCGCTGGCCGACATGGGCGTCTCGCAGGACGGGCTCAGACCGGCGGCCTGAGCCCTTATCCC
>JBLHKG010000292.1:0-4227 GCA_047619835.1 Alphaproteobacteria bacterium | reverse complement strand
TCGCGCTTGAAAACGGTATCGGCAAAGGGTCCGGACGTTCTGTGCCGGGCGTGGGTCTGGGGCCGGCCATTATTGCCGCGCATCAGGCCGGCATTCTCGTCAATGGCGGCGGGCATGCGATGGCCGCTGGATTTACCGTTGAGGAAGGCCGTCTCGACGATCTTCGGGATTTTCTGGCCAGTCATATCGAGCGCCAGCTCGATGGCGAGGTTCTGGCGCCCAGTCTCGGGCTGGATGGGGCGTTGAGTCCCCATGCAGCCACCCCGGAACTGGTCGAGATGCTGGACCGCGCCGGTCCCTTTGGCGCTGGCAATTCACGCCCGCGTTTCGCCATTCCACAGGCGCGGATCGTCGATAGCGGCATAGTTGGCAAGGGACATGTTCGCTGTGTTCTTACCGGCGCCGATGGGACTGGGCGGTTGAAAGCAATCGCTTTTCGCTCCGCGGATACCCCCTTGGGCCAGGCATTGCTTAACGCAAGGGGGGCGCCGCTTCATATTGCGGGAAATCTCCGCGCCGATGAATGGCGCGGCGTCACCAGTGCACAGCTCTTTATCGACGATGCTGCGGCGGCGCGAGATGCTTGACAGGTAAGGGCTTTACACTCATTTGAAAGATCGCTCTCGCTGGTATGGTCAGTGCTGTGTATGATCGTGCCCAACGGATTCTTTGACATTTTTTAGCGGCAATCAGGTATGTCTGGAACGGTCGGAGAGACATCAAAACAGAAGCGGAATGCCCGTTCGTGGTGGGACCGGATAGCCCGGACCTTCCGCTACAGGCTGGTCATTCCCATGAAGCGCAGTCCCCATTCACCCGAGTATGGCGCGCGCGGTGTGATGATCGGTCTGATGTGGGGGCTGACGCCGACGGTTGGCATTCAGATGGTGTTCTGTCTGTTGACCTGGATGATTGCCAAGCGGTTCTTCAAATGGGATTTCAGCCTGATCGTCGCGCTCGCCTGGACCTGGACCACCAATGTCGTCACGCTGGTTCCGGCCTACTATCTCTTCTTCCTCACCGGTGAGGTGATTCTCGGGCGGTTTGACGATTTATCGGGTTACGGAGAATTTGCCGCCACTTTAGGACGGGCGTTAGCTGATGATCCCAGCGCCGGGTTCTGGCAGGGCGCATGGTCCTATACCAAGATGCTGTTCGAGGGCTGGGGATTGCCAATTTTGATTGGCTGCGTTCCGTGGTCAATCTTTGGTGGCTGGGTCGGGTACAAATGGAGCCTCCGGTTCATCGAACGTCATCGTCAGGGGAAACGCCGGCGCGAAGTGGCGGAGGCCGCTCGTAACCAAACTTGACGAGAATGAAGGGCGTTCTTCAAAATGATATTATGGAGATAAACCGCCTGTCAGACGCGCTGGGCGCCGAGATCATCGGTCTCGATGTGAGCCGTCTCGACGACCAATCATTCACGTTGGTCAAGGATGCCTTTCTCGAACATCATGTCTTGGTGTTTCGCGATCAGGGTGTTTCACCCGAAGAACAGATAAAATTTTCCGCGCGATTTGGCCCTGTCGAAATGCGGGAAGGGCGGCCCTTTACGCTCGATGGCTTCCCGGAAGTCGCTGTCCTTTCCAACCGGTTGGTGGATGGCAACCCTGTGGGTGTAATCAATGCCGGCGATTTCTGGCATTCCGATTTATCGTTTTCGCCGACGCCCTGCCGCGTCACCTTTCTTCAGGCGCTGGAAGTGGCAGAGGAGGGGGGCGATACCGAATGGTCGAATATGCAGATGGCGTATGACGCTCTGCCGGATGCGACCAAACGCCGCATTCAAGGGCGCAAGGGCATCCATGTCTTTGACAGACGGCGGAACCCGCGCACGCGGGTCGATGCACAGTTCGCGGGCAAAGCCGACGAGATTTATGGTGTGCCGGTCCCGGATGCGCTTCATCCCATTGTTCGGACCCATCCCGAGACTGGCCGCAAACTGCTCTATGTTTCGCCGCGTTTCGTGGTGGGGATTGAAGATATGGACGATGAAGAGGCGCAGCCGCTTTTGGATGAATTATTCGCGCATCAGATCCAACCCCAATTCAGATACCGTCATACATGGCGCAAGGGCGATCTGCTGATCTGGGATAACCCCTGTCTGGTCCATATCGGTTGGGGCGGTATCACATCACCCGGTATCCGCCATATGCATCGCACGATGGTGCTGGGTGAGGCGCCGCTTTAACACGCTTTCGACTAACGTCACCCGGCGCCAGCCCGCTCCCCCTCCCGACCACCCACAGGATACTCGCGTTGGGTGGTCGGGAGGGGGAGCGGGCTGGTCCAGCCTAAACCGAACCCACTGCGGGCTTTTTCCGCGCGGTCACCAGATAGAGCGGATCGGTGGCGCCCGGATGCGGCGAGATGTCGCTGAATTCCGGCTGCTCAAAACCACCGGCCTCAACAAAATAATAGCCGACGATCTTGGCGTGGCCCATATCGTCCATGCCGCGCCAGAGTGCGATAGCCTTGGTCGGGAACATGCGATTGGAAAACGATACTGCGCAAATTCCGCCGGGCCTCAGCACGCGGGCGATCTCCGCGAAGACCTCCAAGGGCCGGGTGAGATACTGGACCGATACGGCGATCAGGCAGGCATCGAACGATGCATCGTCATAGGGTAGGGAAGGGTTTCCCGTCAGGTCGTGGACAACATGTTCGGTCAGCCGGTTGTTGGCCTCCAGCTCAATTCTGTTCATGCCGAGCCCGGCAACGCGGCCGTATCGGGAATCCGGGGGCAGGTGCGACACCCAGGATGACATCAGGTCGAGAACATCGCCGCCTTCAGGCAGATTATTCATGTACCAGACCGCCAGCGCATTACAGGCTTCGTCGTCGATATGCCTGACGAGGCGTTCCTGCGTATAGAACTTCGCATCGTCGCTTTCATCGACCCGTTCGAAATGTTCGGGGCCGAGTTTTCGGTCGGTTTCCGCCATGAATGGCTCCATCGGGATTGATTGCGTAGCGTAGAGGACGGAGTGGATCCTGCCAATGAAGGGGCGCCGATTGCGCTCCGGTTGGCAGGTGCATAAACTCCCGCCAATCATAGTGACCGGAGAGATTGAATGCAGGTAAACCGGCTGTCAGACGCGCTCGGTGCGGAAGTCACTGGAATCGATGTCGCATCCGTAAGCGATGATGATTTCGACGCGATCCACGCTGCGTGGCTCGAACATGAAGTGCTGGTCTTAAGGGATCAGGAATTGACGCCCGAGCAACATATCGCTTTCTCCAAGCGGTTTGGCGATCTGGAAGTCCATATTTCGGTCGATCATCTGCTGGAGGGCTATCCCGAGATTATGATGGTCTCCAACAAGCAGGAGAACGGTCGGTTTATCGGCGCCGTTTCGGCGGGGGATTACTGGCATTCGGATCTGTCGTGCAATGCGCACCCGACAAAAGCGTCTTTGCTCTATTCGCTTGAACTGCCGAGTTTCGGCGGCGACACCGAATGGGCGGATATGTATGCCGCCTATGAAACGCTACCGGAAAAAACCAAACAACGGATACAGGGATTGAGCGGCATCCACAGCTGGAACCGGATGCGCAATCCGCGGGTGCATGTACCGGAGGTGCATAACGACGATGCGGAGATGCGCTATGGCGAACGCGCGCCGGACGACTCGCTTCACCCGATTGTTCGAACCCACCCCGAAACCGGTCGCAAAGCGCTCTATGTATCGCCCCGTTTTACGCTCGGTGTCGACGGGCTGGAGAATGACGAGGCGCAGGAACTGCTCGGTGAATTGTTTGCGCATCAGGCCCGCCGCGATTTTGTGTTTCACCATAAATGGTCTCTGGGAGACCTCGTGCTGTGGGACAATCGCTGCACCGTCCATTTTGCCTGTGGCGGACATACCGAGACGCGGCATATGCACAGGACGTCAGTGGCTGGCGATGTTCCCTTTTGAGAGGCGGTTAATCTGACATGGCGGGACCCATAAACGACGATGCCCTCGATATTCTGTTTCGCGAGGGGCGTACCTTCGACGCATTTCTTGACAGGCCTGTGCCTGACGAGCTGCTGCGGCGGGCCTATGACCTCGCGCGGATGACGCCGACCAGCGCCAATTGTCAGCCGATGCGCATTCTGTTTGTTCGTTCGGACGAGGCGAAGCATTTGATGGCGCCGACGTTGTCCTCAACCAATCGGGAAAAGAGCGTGCGGGCGCCGGTTACCGCGATCATTGCGCATGATCTGAAATTTTATGAAAACCT
>JBLHKG010000291.1:0-4260 GCA_047619835.1 Alphaproteobacteria bacterium | reverse complement strand
GCGACCACCGTCGCGGCAGCGATCAGCGCGGCAATTTTGGGCGCCGCTTTTGCGCCTTCGTCGGACCATCCGGCGGTCTCCCTGATATTGACGTAAGAGATGGTCGCGACATTTCCGGTTTCAGGAGGATCGGACTCGGCCAGCACTTCGTCGAAGACAGGTGATTCCTGGGTACAACAAATCTGGAGGTCTTCGCCAGCGGCCAGTCTGGCGCGGACCGTGTCAATTTCGGCGCGACAAAGTTGATTGTGATGTGACAGGGTCCGTCCGCATGCGCGACCGATAGCGGCCACGTCCAAAGACATGGTGCCTTCACAACTGCAGATCATCAGGCTTTTTTGAGGAGCACTCATCAATGGTGATGAAACACGCAAGTTTTGCTCTTGGCAAGCGGCAATGGATTACAGTCTGCATTTTCCCTTACCCGACCGGCAATTCGGCGATAAGGTTGGCGACCGGCTGTCGCGGGGATTTGATTTTACAATTATCCACGGTCGGGTGGAGAGAACGGGAATGACTTCGGAATCCATGCCTGTCGGCGTTATTCTCGAACGTCGCGAGATTGACAATCCATGGGAATCCCATAGCTGGACACCGGTCGGCGTTGTTCCCGGCGCCGCCGACCTGCCCGACTGGAAGGAAGTGGCGAAAGGCGAGGGCTGGGTTCAGTTTTACGCCGGGACGCTTTCGCTCGAACTCAATCGCGATGAAACCGAGGATTACCGCTACAATCTGGCCAATGATCCCCCGTCGGTCTATGTCCTGCTGCGGGAGGATGAGGACGTCGAAGCTGGTATCGCGCCCTTCAAGCTGACTGTCTCGCCATCCGAGGCGCAGGCCTATCTCGATGGCGATGAACTTTTACTCGAGCCGGTTCCGATGCCGGAAATCGTAAAAAGCTGGCTTGCCGCTTTCATTGAGCGCTATCACGTCGATCAGCCCGTCTATAAACGCACGCGCAAACCCTATGACCCGCGCAAGGGCGGCCCGCCCCAGGATGGCACGCCTGCGGGCGCTGGCCGGCGTGGCCCGCAATGACCGAGCGCGACCCAGAGGGGAATTTTTTACAGCGCTGGTCCCAGAATAAAATCAAACAGGCCGAACCGGATGTTGCACCGCCGGCCGCAGATCTGGTCGTCGGCCCAGATGTGGATCCCGACGTAACCCCAGACGCGAACCCCGACACGAACCCCGACACGGAGCTGGTGGCGGCCGGCGGCGAAACCGAAATTACCGAAGACGAGATCGCCAATCTTCCTGATATTGAAACGCTGGGCAAGGATTCCGATTACACGGGTTTTATGCGCGAGGGCGTTCCCGTGGCTTTGCAAAATCTTGCCCTCCGCAAGCTTTGGCTAAGCGATCCGGTGCTGGCCAATCTCGACGGGCTTAACGATTACGATGAGGATTTTGGCAAAATTCTCAGAGAAGGCGCGAAATACATGAAACGCCTTGTCGATGCCGGCGAAAAAATTACCCGGCCCGGCGCCGACCCAGAGGAAGACGAGACGGAGGAGACAGACGAAGAGAAACTTGACGAGCCGCAGGATGGCGTGCCGATTGCCGATGCTGGGAATGCCGATGCTGGGAATGCCGATCCGGAAATTGCCGAACCGGAAATGGCCAACGATGGCGAGGCGGAAACGCCGCCAGAAATTGTCGCTGAAATCGACCCGGATACAGGCGAAGAGCCTCGGCTGGGCTAATGACCGTTTTCAGTCTGGATCTGGATAGCGATCAGACCTCGTCCCAGATCGTCTCGGTCAGTGGCAGGCCCCGAATGTCGTGCGGGGTCAGCGGTTGGTCCGGCATCACGCCAGCCTGATCCAACAGCGAGGCGACCTGACGGACGTGCTGGGTCGAATGCCAGACGGTGCGCTCCAGCATCTCGTGCCGCGAGGTTCCACCGAAATAAGTAGGTACTTCGCCGGAGAAGTCCTGATCCTTGGCGCCGTCCCACCAGCTCTGGAAACGACCACGTACTGCCTGGCCAAATTCGGCGATATCGGCGCTGAATTTTAGAGTCTCCGGCGGTGGCGCGACCATGTCCTCGTAGGTCAATGTTTCTGTATTTTCCTCCATGTTGAGGAATGCCGTTGGAATCTGGAAGACATGGTGCATCAACACGCGCCACGACCGCGGTCGGTTCGGCAGCTCGTCCTCAAGACGGTCATCCGGCATTTGCCGGGTCAGCCGGATCGCGGTTTCCAGGATGGAATCATAGCGTTCCGCCAATTCTTCCGGCGACAGTTCCGGTGCGGTGTCATCGTCCAGTTCGAGAAAACCGACGACGTCCTTGATGATTTGGGCGAACACGAATTGGTCGCCCCGCGACACAACCGGTACGCTACGGGCGCCAAGTCGTTGCAGCTCGGCCATACCGTCCGCTTCCATCACGTTTATCGAGTCGAATTCGATCCCACGGACCGAGAGGTAATCTTTTACCCGGAGACAGCTCGTTCAATGAGGCTGCCAAAAGACCTTGATCGTTTCAGCCATAATTGTTCCCATCAAATTTTAGGGCCGTTCCAGCCTCACATTGAGGCGGCCCCTGCCATCCACCAATACACGGACGCCTCTTAAATCGAAAGTTCAATTTGTCGAAGACCCCGCCTCCTGCGGAACAGCAAGCGTGTGATGGACCGCCACCGACGAACATCAGATGGTGAATCCGGGATTTTGGTATTGCCCAATATTTTATGAATATTCAAACGAGAATTAAGCGAGCGAGATCCCTGAGTACCTTGCCCGTCCTGAGTAATACGCGTTATCTAACGTTTAACACTTGAGAACTTGAACGAGGCGGCTGTGGAATATCGTGGTGATTGAGCTCTGGATTCCGGTCACCATCTTTGCTGCCTTTATGCAGAACCTTCGATCGGCTTTGCAAAAGCACATCAAGGGACGGCTATCGACGGGCGGCGCCGCTTACGTGCGGTTCTTTTACGCCTGGCCCTTCGCGCTGGCATATTTGGCGATACTCCATGTCGTGGGGGAGCATTCTATCCCCGAGGTCACCAGAGAATTCCTCATTTATTGTTTGCTTGGCGGATTGTCGCAAATCATTTTCACCTTTCTTCTGGTTTACCTGTTTTCGTTTCGCAATTTCGCCGTCGGTACGACCTATTCAAAAACCGAAATCATCCAGATCGCCATTCTGGGATATTTACTCCTCGGCGATACCGTCAGTTTCTCCGGCCTGGGCGCCATCGCGGTGGGCATGTTCGGCATTCTCGCTCTCGCCGTAGCGCACACCAGTGTCACCTGGAAAAGCCTGGTCACAAGCCTGATTGAAAAGCCGACCCTCATCGGTCTTCTCTGCGGCGGGTTCCTGGGCGCCTCGGTAGTTTGCTTTCGCGGCGCCTCGCTCGCGTTGGGAGACGGCGATGTAATATATCGCGCCGCGTTCACGCTCGCCGTGTCGCTGGTCATACAGACAGTCGTCATGGGTGTTTATCTGTTGATCCGCGAGCCCGGCCAGATGACCGCCGTGATCCGCAACTGGCCGACTGCCCTGATGGTGGGCGTGACGGGGTTTCTCGCCTCCGCAGCCTGGTTTACCGCCTTCACAATGGAAAACGCTGCCTATGTAAGGGCCGTTGGACAGATTGAACTGGTCTTCACATTCATAGCGTCGGTATTTTTCTTCAAAGAGAAGACCAGCCGATTGGAAATATGCGGAATTGTCCTGATCGTCACAGCCATCCTGATGCTTGTCCTCATACGGTAGGACGCCGGTAGTCGAAGTTGAGACCACGCGTGCGTAGTCGACGCGAAGGAAGAGCGTTTCCCCCCTTTCGCGATTGATGAACGCTGCTCTCACGAAAAACTGTGCGAACTGGCATTTTTGGGCCTGGATGGGCGTCTTGCATGATTACTCGGAGAACAAGTTAATGGCCTGACCAATATCAATGGCTGCTATGGACGACAATCGCTTGACTTGGATTTGGCGTTGGGCGACACTTTCGGGAATTAGAAAAAAATATTTGAGGCGGCTTAATACAGGGTGGAATAGTTGCCAGACGAAAGCGCAGGACAGACGGTCTCTCATCCGTTTGACATCGTTCCCGAGGATGGAATGCGCGCCGATGGCTATGCGCTGCTGGCAACCCTGCTGCGCAGCGAACCCGACAATCACCTGCTAGATACGCTTGCGGTCGCTCTGCATGACGGAACCGAATTTGGCGCCGCCATTGGCGAATTGGCGGCGGCGGCGGCGGCTCATCCGCAGGATGCCGTTGCGGAGGAATTCCACACGCT
>JBLHKG010000290.1:0-4277 GCA_047619835.1 Alphaproteobacteria bacterium | reverse complement strand
AAAACAGGCGTCGCAATATTGCGGCTGGGCGGAATTGCGTGCTTCATGTCCCATCGCGCGATACAGCCCGTCGATGCTGACATAGGCCAGAGAATCTGCGCCAATGAAGGCGCGCATTTCCTCGATGGTTTGGTTGGCGGCAAGCAATTCGCTGCTTTCCGGTGTATCGACGCCGTAATAGCAGGAATTGATCGTTGGCGGGCTGGAGATACGTAAATGGACCTCCTTGGCGCCGGCAGCCCGCATCATCTCGATAATCTTTACCGACGTGGTGCCCCTAACGATGCTGTCATCGACCAGTATGACGCGTTTGCCCTCGATGACGGCACGGCTGGCATTATGCTTCAGCTTGACGCCGAGATGCCGGATGTGATCGCTCGGCTCAATGAAAGTTCGACCTACATAATGGTTGCGGATGATGCCAAGTTCGTAGGGGAGGCCAATTTCGCGGGAATAGCCCATTGCGCTTGGAACGCCGGAATCGGGTACCGGAATGACGACATCGGCATCAACATGGCTTTCACGAGCGAGTTCCACACCGATCCGCTTGCGCGCCTCATAGACGCTGCTTCCATCGACGACACTGTCGGGTCGCGCGAAATAGATGTACTCAAATACACAGAGTCTTGGCGCGACAGCGGCAAACGGTTTTAAAGAGGTGAGCCCATCCGCGTCGATCACCACCACTTCGCCCGGGGCAACATCGCGCAGGAAGTCGGCGCCGATGATATCCAGCGCACAGGTTTCTGAAGCGAGCACGTAGGCGTCGTCGAGCATTCCGATCACGAGCGGACGAATCCCCATCGGGTCGCGAACGCCGATCATCCGGTCATTGGTCATGGCAACCAGCGAATAGGCTCCCACCACCCGGCGCATTGCCTCGATCAGTCGATCGACCGTGTTTGCCTGTTGGCTGATCGCGATCAAATGGATGATGACTTCGGTATCGGTTGTCGACTGGAAGAGGCAGCCACGGCGGACCAGTTCCCGGCGGACGATGGTCGCATTTGTCAGGTTGCCGTTGTGGGCGAGCGCGAACCCGCCGGATTCATAGTCGGCGAACAAGGGCTGGATATTGCGCAGCGCCGTTTCGCCGGTGGTTGAATAACGATTATGTCCGATCGCGACCAGGCCCGGCAGATGATCCATAACAGCCGGACTTGAGAAGATGTCGCCGACATGTCCTGCAGCCCGGTGGCTGTAAAACTGTTTGCCGTCATATGTCACGATTCCGGCGGCTTCCTGTCCGCGATGCTGCAGGGCATGGAGCCCGAGCGCGGCAAGAGCGGCGGCGTCGATGTGCCCGAACACGCCGAACACGCCGCATTCTTCATGCAGGGCATCCATATCGAGCGGATGGGGTAGGCGCGGGCTTTCGATCACTGTCGCTGTCCTTTAATCAGACGGTCCATTTCGCGGCGTTCCTGGTTGCTGTAGCCTTGGCGGTTCTGCCCCGCTGCCTTCCGGGTTCCTGGTTCATTGAGCTTGTTAAATCGCTTCAATGATTCTTCCCGGCTGGACGGTGCGTTGTCGGTAATGCCTCGAAATTCGGGTGGCGCAAGCGCTTGAAGCTGTCCGGCGCCCCATTCAAGCCATGGTTTGCTGCGAGCGTTTCTAATCCATTCGGGCTGTTTCGCTGTGTCTTTCGAAAGGTCCGTCATGGCACCGATGGATATATACCCCAATGAGACGATTACCGCGCCCAAAAAAAGACCGAACACCAAGCCCAGGGAGCGGTCCAGCGCGCTGAGCCCGCTATTGCGAACCTGACGGCCGACCGCATGGCTTATGATTGTCAGAACCACAAGGGTTGCGATAAAGATTGAGAGGCCTGCCACCGCATCCGCCAGAAATCCGGGCGAGATCCACTCCCGGGCGAACGGTTTTACATAGCTAAACCCGTACATTGTCGCGAAGGCCGCCCCGACCCACCCCGACAAGGCGAGTACGACGCGCACGAAACCCATAGAGAACGCAACGAGACCGGCGATCAGGACAATGGTGATGACGGCGATATCAAGGCCGCTCATACCGCTTCTACCCTGCGGGCCGGTTGGTCTTTCGGTTTGGCGACGCCGACGATGCCAACCAGATCACCGAGATGTTCCAGCGTCGTAATATCGATCCTTGGAACGGTCGCGCCGCGCTTCTTGCCGGCAAAAATAGGTGTGAGAGCGGTATGAAAGCCGAGCTTGGCGGCTTCTTTCAGACGCAGATCGGCCTGTCCGACGGCGCGAATTTCCCCCGAGAGCCCAATTTCGCCGAAGACGACCGCATCGGACGGCACGGGCCGGTCGGCGATCGCCGACAGCAGGGCTGCGGCAACCGCTAGATCGGCGGCGGGTTCATTGATCCGGAGTCCGCCGGCGACATTCAGGTACACATCCTTGCTGGACAGGACGACACCGCAGCGCGCCTCCAGCACAGCGAGGATCATCGCGAGTCTGCCTGAATCCCAGCCGACCACGGCACGTCGCGGCGTGGCCAGCGCACTGGGGGCCACCAGTGCCTGAATTTCCACCAGCACCGGCCGGCTACCCTCCAGCCCGGCGAACACTGCGGCGCCGCTGACATTGCCGCGCCGCTGGGCAAGAAACAGCGCCGACGGATTTGCGACTTCCATCAGTCCTTCGCCGGTCATTTCGAACACGCCGATTTCATCGGTCGGACCAAAGCGGTTTTTTATCGCGCGTAGAATGCGGAACTGATGGCCTCGATCTCCCTCGAAATACAGCACGGTATCGACCATGTGCTCAAGCACGCGAGGCCCGGCGATGGCGCCGTCCTTGGTGACGTGCCCGACCAGAACCATTACCAGGCCTCGCCGCTTGGCGAGCTTGATCAGTTCCTGTGCGCTTGTGCGGACCTGTGCAACGGTGCCAGGCGCGGAATCCAGCGAATCGACGAACATGGTCTGGATCGAGTCAATTATCACCACGCCGGATGGCGGCTGTGCGTCGAGCGTTGCCACCAGATCGCGTACGCTGGTCGCGGAGGCGAGTGCGACGTCGGCCTTGGCCAGGCCGAGCCGGGTGGCGCGCATGCGGACCTGGTCAACGGATTCTTCACCCGAAATATAGATACAGCCTGCACGCGCGGCGAGCCCGCCGACGACTTGCAGGAGAAGCGTTGATTTTCCGATTCCGGGGTCGCCGCCGACGAGAATTGCGGATCCTGGTACCAGCCCGCCGCCGCAGACCCGATCGAATTCGGCGACGCCGGTTTGAAACCGGGGGGGCGGATGGGATTTGCCCGCGAGGCTGACGAGGTTGACCTTGCGCCCTCTGGCCGCCCCCAGACCTTTGGGGGTGGCTTCATTGCCTGATTCCTCGACGATGCTGTTCCATTCGCCGCAGGAATCGCAGCGCCCGGACCATTTGGACGTCGTGGCGCCGCAGCTCTGACAGGTAAACTGGGCGGTGGTTTTTGCCATACCGCCTCCTACAGCGCGCGGACTTCCATCTGGATGGGGCCCTCCGCGCGACCGTTAATGAATTGATCGACATATTCATTTCCGCTGTCGTCGATCTCCGATACCGGGCCGACCCAGATGATTTTCCCCCGATACAGCATGGCGACACGGTCGGCGATCTTGCGCGCACTCGCCATGTCGTGGGTAATCGACAGGGTTGTCGCCCCCAGATCCCTGACGCAGTCGACAATCAGATCGTTGATGACGTCGCCCATGATCGGGTCGAGCCCTGTTGTCGGTTCATCAAAAAAGATGATCTCGGGCTCGGTCGCGATGGCTCGGGCGAGGCCGACACGCTTGCGCATGCCACCGGACAATTCCGCCGGGTGCAGCGCCCCGACCTCAGGCCCCAGACCAACATTGGCGAGTTTTACGAAGGCTATATCCCGGGCTTTATCACGCGCCATGCCGCGCCCCTCAATCAAGCCAAATGCCACGTTTTCCCATACCGAGAGGCTGTCGAATAAAGCTGCGTTCTGAAACAGCATGCCGAACTTCCTGAGGACAGTCTCGCGTTCTGACCAACCCATGCCAACGACCTGCTGACCGTCGACCGTGATACTTCCCTGTTCGGGGGCTAGCAGGCCGAGAATACACTTGAGCAGCACTGATTTTCCGGTGCCCGAACCACCGATAATGACCATCGACTCGCCATTCTTTATGTCGAGATCGAGTCCATCGAGGACGATTTTGTCGCCAAATCCCTTGTGGAGATTCTGGATACCGATTTTGACTGCTGGATCACTCATAATCAGCTCGCAAAAAACAATTCGGTAATAATGTAGTTGGCTCCCAGGATCAGGAC
>JBLHKG010000289.1:0-4287 GCA_047619835.1 Alphaproteobacteria bacterium | reverse complement strand
TCCAAACCGACCGGTCGTGTGTCTCAGCGGCGACGGCAGCGCGATGTATTCGATACAGGCGCTGTGGACCGCCGCCCATCTGAACCTGCCGCTCACGTTTGTCATTACCAATAACCGGAGCTACCGCATCCTCAAGCAGCGCCTCCTCGGATTCCACCAGAGCGACGCCTATATCGGCATGGATTTCGACAAGCCGGAAATCGATTTCGCCGGCGTGGCGCGATCGCTCGGCGTGACGGCGGAGACCATCACCGAACCCGATGCAATCCGCCCGGCGCTGGACGCAGCGCTGGCGCGGCGCGGGCCGACCTTGCTGGATGTGATTGTCGATGGAACGGTGAGAGCAATGGCGAAATGACGACTGAAATTCAGAAGCGCCCGATTACCCGCGAAGATTAACCGTTCTGGCCGCGATGGCGCAGCAGATGATCGGCCAGCACGCAGGCCATCATCGCCTCGCCCACCGGGACCGCGCGGATACCGACACACGGGTCGTGCCGCCCCTTGGTCGTTACCGTCGTATTGCGGCCCTTTGTCGTGATGGTCTGCCGCGGCGTCAGGATCGAGCTGGTCGGCTTGACCGCAAATCGAACCACGAGGTCCTGGCCGGTTGAAATACCGCCGAGCACGCCGCCGGCCTTGTTGGAGAGAAACTCCACCTTGCCGTTCTTCATCCGCATCTCGTCGGCGTTCTCCTCGCCGGACAGGGATGCCGCGCCAAATCCGGCGCCGATTTCGACCCCTTTGACGGCGTTGATCCCCATCATGGCGGCCGCGAGATCAACATCGAGCTTGCCATAGATCGGCGCGCCGAGACCCGCCGGCACACCGGAGGCGACGATTTCGATCACTGCGCCGACCGATGATCCTGCCTTGCGAACAGCGTCGAGATATTCTTCCCATACCGTCGCCATTGCCGCATCGGGGCACCAGAACGGATTCTTTTCGCGCTGAGACCAGACCCATTTTGACCGATTGATCGGCATATCGCCCATCTGCACCATCGCGCCGCGGATCTTCACACCCTTACCAAGGATCTTGCGCGCAATGCCACCGGCCGCGACCCGCATCGCGGTTTCGCGCGCGCTGGGCCGTCCGCCGCCGCGATAATCGCGAAAACCGTATTTCTTCCAGTAGGTATAATCGGCATGTCCGGGGCGGAACTTGTCTTTTATGTCCGAGTAATCCTTGCTGCGCGCATCCTGGTTTTCGATCAGCAGGCTGATCGGCGTTCCCGTCGTCTTGCCTTCGAAGACACCGGACAGGATTTTGACCTCGTCGGGCTCGCGCCGCTGGGTGACAAAGCGCGATGTGCCGGGCTTTCTTTTTTCCAGCCATTGCTGCAGATCGGCTTCGACAAGCGGGATACCGGGCGGCGTGCCGTCAACGACACAGCCAATCGCCGGTCCATGGCTTTCGCCCCAGGTGGTAACGCGAAATAATGTCCCGAAGGAATTGTCAGACATGGCTCTTGAGTCCGCTTGCGGCTACTTGCCGCCGGTCACGACCGAGATATCAGGCGCATTCACGTCCTTCATCCCGACGATGTTGTAGCCGCAATCGACATGGTGAATTTCACCGGTCACGCCCGCCGACAAATCCGACAGCAAATAGAGGCCGGCGCCACCAACATCGCCAATCGTCGTATTGCGCTTCAGCGGTGCGTTAAGTTCATTCCATTTGAGGATGTAGCGGAAATCGCCGATGCCGGATGCCGCCAGCGTGCGGATCGGACCGGCTGAAATCGCGTTGACCCGGATGTCGTCCGCGCCCAGATCAACTGCCAGATAGCGGACGCTGCATTCCAGCGCCGCCTTGGCGACACCCATCACATTGTAATGCGGCACCACCCGTTCGGACCCGGCATAGGTCAGCGTCAGCAGGCTGCCGCCATTGGTCATCAACGGCGTGGCGGCGCGGCAGACCGAGGTAAAGGAATAGCAGGAGATCGCCATCGTCCGGGCAAAATTGCCCGCCGACGTATCGAGATAGCGTCCGGTCAGCTCGTTCTTGTCGGAAAAGGCAACCGCGTGGACGACAAAATCGATGCTGCCCCAGCGCTCGCCGAGTTCGGCAAAGACCCGATCGATACTGCTATCGTCCGACACGTCGCACTCGATCAGCACATCGCTGCCGATACTTTCGGCGAGCGGACGCACACGTTTTTCAAGCACCTCATTCTGGTAGGTGAACGCAACCTCAGCACCGTGATCGTTCACTGCCTTGGTGATGCCCCAGGCAAGCGACCGGTCATTCGCGACACCCATAACCAGCCCCTTCTTGCCGGCCATCAACGGCCCGGAATCAGGCATTATGTTCCACCTTTTCTGCGACTATTTCTGCTCGGACGGGAGTGTACACCAAAGGAATCGCTCACGGAAGACAACCGCCGAATCGGCATGTTGTTCGGAAACGGGCGTTGTCAGGACTCGATGCCGGGAATTTTCGTCCCGTTATGTTGCGATGGTGTTTTCGCCGCGGTAATTGTAAGAATTGCGCGCGCCAGCCCACTTTTACATAGTTTCAGGAAACTTATTCAGTTTAAGGAAAACAATGGACGCTTCCTCTATCCCGGATCCAATTGCACAGTTTCAGGAGTGGTTTGCCGAGGCTCAGGCAAAGGAAAGCGACCTGCCCGAGGCAATGACGCTGGCGACGGTCGATGACAGCGGCGTGCCGGATGCGCGCATGGTCCTGCTCAAGGATGCGGATGACAGCGGCTTTGTGTTCTATACCAATAGCGAAAGCGCCAAGGGGCAGCAGCTCGCCTCCAATCCCTTTGCCGCGCTGGTGTTTCACTGGAAATCTCTGAAGCGGCAGGTCCGTGTGCGTGGCCGGGTCGAGCCGGTGAGCGCGGACGAAGCCGACGCCTATTTCTCATCCCGCGCACGCGGCGCGCAGATCGGCGCCTGGGCGTCCGACCAGTCGCGTGAAATGGACAGCGCTTACGATCTGGAGAAAGCGGTCGCCCGTTTTACCGCCAGGTTCGGTATAAGCGCCATCCCGCGCCCGCCCCACTGGAACGGCTATCGGGTCATACCCGAGGCAATCGAATTTTGGGAGGAACGTCTGTTCCGTCTCCACAAGCGTGAGCACTTCCGGCACGACGGCAACCGCTGGCGCGTCGCGCGACTCTATCCCTGAATCGCCCCCTTCTCCGGTCAATCGGGCTTAATCGCTTGAAACCGAAGGCAAATTGGAGGACTCTCTCCGTCAACACGAGCATAAAATGCCGAGGAGGAAAATGAGATGACGATCAAAACAATTCTGGCCTGTATCAGCAGCGAAGAATCAGGACAGACCGTTCTCAGTGCAGCCGGACAGCTGGCCAAGGAACATGACGCGCATATCGAGGTTCTGCATGTTCGCGCCGATCCGCGCGGGCTGGTCCCTTATACCGGCGAAGGCATGGATGGCTCGATGATCGAAGAGATCATGGAGGTCACCGAAAAAGAGGGCGGCGAGCGCGCCGTGCGGGTCAAGGCCATGTTCGACGCCTTTTGCCAGTCATCGGGCATCGCGATCGCCGATACGCCCGGCACGGTTTCCGGCGCCACGATCTGCTGGCGCGAGGAAAATGGCCGTGAGGACGAAATCGTCGCCATACGAGGCCGCCTGTTCGACATTATCGCCTTAGGGCGTCCTGTACGCGACTCGGCGCTGCCGTCGCCGATCACGCTCGAAGCCGCCCTGCTCGATACCGGTCGCCCTATCCTGATCGCACCGCCGGTAATGCCGGCGACGATGGGGGCACATATCGCGGTTGCCTGGGAATCGAGCCCCGAGGCGACTCATGCCATCTCCGCCGCCATGCCGCTGCTGGCCAAGGCGGGCAGAATCACCTTGCTGGCCGCCGATCCGATTGAACCGCCCGAGATCCCGCCGGAAGATGGGGTGACCCGCCTCGCGTGGGGCGGAATCAAGGCGGAAATAGTCCGCTTCGACGTCCATGAGGATGAGATCGGCCATGCCTATCTGCGGCACACAAAGGAAATCGGCGCCGACATGCTGGTCAAGGGCGCCTATTCGCGCAGCCGGGTACGGCAGATGATCCTGGGGGGACGGACACGGCATATTATTGCCAATACCGAGATTCCCACCTTCCTCTGCAAATAGCCTGAAGGCACGTTCAAAGGGTGAGCGAGCGCAGAAGAGTTGTACTGACTGGCGCCAGCCGGGGGATTGGCCGCGCCACCGTCAAGCGGTTCAGTGACGCAGGATGGCAAATCCTCACCTGTTCGCGCGAAGCCATTCCCGAGGAAAGCCGGGACGACCCTAACTGGACCC
>JBLHKG010000288.1:0-4289 GCA_047619835.1 Alphaproteobacteria bacterium | reverse complement strand
TTGCTGTATGACGACGGCTACACCATCAAAGGTGTGCAGAAATTATTGCGCGAGGGCGGTCTGAGGGATTCGGAAGATAGGCCGGATTCCCCGGAGACGGCGGTTTCTACCGTCGAAGCCGTGACGACGGAAATACCCGGCAATGGCGTGTTGGGCGTGGAGCAGCGCGCAGCGCTCACCGAAATCCTGGGGGAACTGCAGGCGCTGCGAGAGATCACTCGGAAGACCTGATCTCACAGCGTCGACAAGTTAGTGAGACGGCATTGCGTTGGCGGGCTGGCATGCGTACATTGCGCTCGCTTGACCCGGATATGACGGAGCGTGGCGCAGCCTGGTAGCGCACTTGACTGGGGGTCAAGGGGTCGCTGGTTCGAATCCAGTCGCTCCGACCATCTGAATCAAGAAAAAGGACGGTCCAGCTGGATCGTCCTTTTTTTCTGAAAAATCATCCGCTCAAAATGATCAAATGATGATGCGGTTCGTGTCCTTCAGGACGGCGTGGGCCAGCGAGAGCGCAGTACTGGCAGACGTTTTTGGATTGTCGGGCGCGGGCAGTCCCCGGGACTCCACGGTCAGTGTTCCGAACACGCCTTCTGCATCGATACGCCCGACATTGTGAGGCGCGACGCCCGGGTCGGCGACCAGCTGAATTTCGGTTCTTTCCATGCCGAGTCCCGCCAGAGCCACAGTGGCGGCAAGATTGGCGTTCTTTGGATACAGCCGGGCGGCCTCGCTGGCTGTTCCGGTATAGAGAACTGTCCGCTCGGTGATGGCGGAGAGATCGTAATTATCTTCCGCCGGCGTACCTGCCCAGGCGCCAGGGGGTTTGGTGGAGGTATAGCGGACTGACTTGAGGCCGCCGATGCGAAGCGCGTTCAGCCCGTCAATGCCAGCGATGGCGCCGGCAGGCAGGAGCAGATGGCTGTCGGATCGCTCGGCAGTTTCGATCAACCGCCGGCGGAGGTCATCATCGGCCAGGGCTCCTGTCGATATGACCATCAGGTCGTATCCAGCGGACAGCACCGCCTCGCCATGTTCGACGATAGCACCCTGACCGGCGCATTCGACAACGATGTCGGGATCAAAATCCAGTAAGGCGCCAATCGTTGTCACGACGGGAATATCTGGCCCGAGCGTGTCTGAGGTCGCAGGAGCGCGGTTTTCTCTCACCAGGACGCCCGCAATCGTCACCTTGCCTTCCGGGTCGTGCTCAGTGAGCTTCTGGCACATGATCCGGGCGATGGCGCCATAGCCAATCAGGACAATCTTTTTCACAGAATTTATTCCTTCTCTTCATGCGACGGAGGCGGATCGTACCAACTCGTGGAAGTCGTGACATCACCCCCCAGTAGACTCTATCATTCCCATCTACTTGCCTGAAAATACAAAAGGGAGGGATCGAGGTGAGCTATTTGATCGAACCGATTCCAGGTCCACTCGGTGCACGGGTTCGCGGGATCGATCTTGCCGATGAGATTTCCGGTGAGACGATGCAGGCATTGCTTCGGGCGTGGTATGAGCGTCAGGTGCTGATATTCGAGGATCAAAACCTTTCCAACGAGCAGCACATCGATTTCAGTCGCCGGTTCGGGCCCCTGGAAGTCCATCCCAGCGGTAAGTACGTGCTGAAGGACTATCCCGAGCTGCTTTTGCTGACCAACAAACAGGACGATGCCGGCAACTACATCAGTCTACGCGATGGCGGCTCTGTCTGGCATTCGGATCTTTCCTATATGGAAGAGCCGAGCCTGGGGTCGCTGCTCTACGCGATCGATGTGCCGCAAAGCGGCGGCGATACCGAATGGGCCAACATGTATCTGGCGTATGAAAACCTGCCGGAGGAACTCAAGGACCGCATTGCCGGGCTCACGGCCGTTCACCAGTTCGATCAGAACGATAACCCGCGTCTCGGCCCACCGTCGGACATGACGCCGGATCAGCTCGAAGGGTCGATCTGGGAAAAGAAAACGCCTGAGATCAAGGCACGGACGCCGGATGCCGTTCATCCGGTCGTGCGGATTCATCCTCAAAGCGGATGCAAGGCGCTGTTCGTCAATCGTCGGTTCACCATCCGAATTGAAGACATGGACCCCGATGAAGGGGAGGATCTGCTGCTCGAATTGTTTGAGCATTGCGAACAGCCAGAGAATGTCTACCGGCATCGCTGGAAAAAGGGCGATCTCGTGATGTGGGACAATCGCTGCACCATTCATCTTGCGTGCGGTGGCGTCTCCGACGACCAGATCCGCACTATGCAGCGCACCACCGTTCGCGGCGAGAGCCCGGCCTAGAGCCCTATCCGACCAAATGGAATCAATTGACCGGATAGGGCTCTAGCGCTTGTCGAATAGTTCAGATCAATCCGGCGTACCGGCTCGGGATACGCCGGTCCCGTTTCGCTATCAACTGCCGGTCTATAGCGCCGCTCTCTTCAGCAATAGCCTGACCGATCTGGTCCCGATCATGGTGCCGCTGTGGCTGGTGGCGCTTGGCGCCTCGCCCTTTGCCATCGGCATCGTGATCGGCGCCCGTTATGTCGGCCCGTTGCTGTTCTCGATCCATGGCGGGGCGATGATGGACCGGATTGGCACCCGTCGGGTGATGATTTTCTTCGCCGCTATTTCGGCCACTGTGCCGCTTCTTTACCCCCTGGCGCCATGGGTGACAGCGGTGTTCTTCATGCAGCTGATTAGCGGACTTGCCGATCAGCTTGGCTGGGTCGGGGCACAGACGCTCACTGGGCAGGTTCTGCATGGCAACCCCACCTATACCGGTCGTCTGGTCGTGGCGACGCGCGTAGGCACCTGGATCGGCCCTCCGCTGGCAGGGTTGGCGCTGGTCGCGTTCGGCTATCAGGGTGGTTTTGTGGTGATGGCGCTATGGTCGCTCGGAACGCTGCTTTCGGTCCTGGCAATTCCTGCGAAGGCGCTGCCACCGCCCTCCGCCGGGTCGGAGTCGCTGGTGAAGTCAATCACGCCGAGATTGGCGGATTATGTTGAGGCAATTCGGCTTCTTGCCCTGCCAATGATGGGAATCCTGATGGCGGTCAGCGCGACGCGCCAGATCGGCGCTTCGATGCAGACCGCGTTTTATGCGGTCTATCTCGACGGCATCGGGATCACGGGGGAGATGATCGGGTTTCTGATCGCGATGAACGGCGTGGCCGGTGTTTTCGCGCTGGTGACCGGCTGGCTGGTGCGACACTACAGTGAATACCGTCTGTTGATAGTAACTTCCGTCGTGTCGTTGGCATCGATCGCAATTATCCCGCTGTTTACAGGACTCGTGCCGCTGTTCTTTGCCTCTGGCGTGCGGGGGCTGGCGCTCGCCATTAGCGTTGTCATCATCGTTTCGATGATTTCCCGGTCAGTTGGGCCGAGCCATCAGGGGAAGGGCATGGGGCTTCGGATGACCTGTCATCAGGCGATCAACGTGGTGATCCCGGTTGTTATGGGGGCGATCATTCAGTGGGGCGGTCTCAACGCCGCTTTCTTTATCGTCGGTGGGAGTGCCGTCGCTCTGAATATCTGGGTCGGGTGGATTGGGCGAAAGGCGATCGCGCCTCAATAGTCGGACGGGGCCTTTTCCTCACCCGCGACGACCCGTCCGAGATGGGTCAGCTTGCAGACCAGCCAGTCCGGCTTAAGCGGGTTGTTGAACCACGGTTCGGCCCAGCCCTTTTCAATGCAGCTTCTGACGGTCTGTTCAGAAAATCTCTGGCCGTCCTCGTCGAACAGCGGAAGCTTGCCGCCCGGCTGTTCAAGGCCACGCAGCAGCCATTTCTTTTGAACGGATGTTGGCGTCGCAAGCGCGCGTAATTTCGGCGCGTCACGCAAATAGGCATCAGCAGGCATCGTCACCCCCTCTGTTGGACGAAGCATGTAATTTCTAAATGCCGGGACCATTCCCCCCCAGGAACAACCGTCAGCAGATACCCCAAAACTGTGTTAACACCCGTCAATACCCTGCCGGAGTCTGGCAGGCAATGATTTAAGAGGAACGCCATGGCGGATGAATATCGTCTTGTCTACATGACCGCAGGCACGAAAGAGGAGGCGCAGACCATCGCCGATGCTCTGGTGGAGGAGAGGCTGGCGGCATGCGTCAATATCATCGGCGGCATGGTGTCAGTCTATCGCTGGGAGGGCAGGGTGCATCATGACGAGGAAGTCGTGCTGATCGCCAAGACGACGGTGCGCTGTCTAGAAGCCCTGACCGGTCGCGTGAAGGAGCTGCACAGCTATGAGTGTCCCTGTATCGTGGCCTTGCCTCTTGAGGGGGGAAACCCG
>JBLHKG010000287.1:0-4293 GCA_047619835.1 Alphaproteobacteria bacterium | reverse complement strand
CAGATTACTTTTCATGGAAATCGAATCGGTCAGCTTGGCGCTGACGGTTCCTTCCAGCCCGTAACGATGAACCGGGTCGATGTTTTCGTTCGCGCCAAATGTTGTTGTTCCGTCCGGATCGAAACGAATTTCATCCCGCGTTTTGGAAAAGAAGGCCCGCGTATCGACACGAACATCGCCGATCCGGAATCGGGTACCGCCCTGGATTTCCTTCGATGACTGATTTTTCAGCGCGAAGGTATTGAGCGCGAAGGCCGTCCCGGAACGTTCGTCGAGCGTTGGCGTACGGTAACTGCGCCCGATATGTCCGTACAGGCTGACTAAATCGGTGAGGTCGTATTCAAGGCCAAAATTCAGCGCATATTCGAGATCGGAATCGGACAGGGTCGGGCGGAAAGTGGTTTGTGCAAATCCGAATGATCCGGGGTTGCCGGGAAACGCGGTATCGCCGGCCTGGAAGGCAATCCGCTCGACGCGAAAGCCAACGCTTGTCGAAAGCTTCGGCGTGACTTGCAGCGCCGACTGGGCGTAAAGCGCGGTTGTGTATTGATAGGCCTTGACCCGGGTGAACGGCGCGTTGTTGGGCGCGCTCTTCCGGTCCGAGTTGTAATCGACATAATACAGATCCGTGCCAAGCGTGCTGGTCAGTTTTTTGTTCGCGACAACAGTGTCCAGCAATAGACGCGGCGTGAAGCCCCAGGTGGTCAGGACCGTATCGCGGGATTGTTGCTGATTACGAAAATCACTGTCCTGATCCTTGCGCCGAACACTCGCGTCGAGGACCAGTTCAGCATTGTCATTCAGGTCGAAAGCTCCGCCCACATAGGCGGCCACACCATTTTCAAGCGCAAAATCATTTTGGGTCTGCGCCCCTCTCGGATTCAGCAGATCGTTCTGTCCCTTGCTCGGGTCGACGAGCCGCCCTCCCGGCAGCCCGAGATTCTGGTCATCGAGATCGAAATGCACGAAAATATCGCCTGACGTCAGGCGGCGGCGCACCTCAACCGTAAGGTTTTTTTGTTTTAGATGGTTATTGGCACGATAGCCGTCGCTGTGCGCCTGGCTGCCATAGGCACTCACCGAATAGCCTCCTGCCTTGTGGGTGGCCGAGAAATTAACTTCGCGAAACCGGTCCGACCCATAGCCTCCCTTCAGATTGGCATGTGTCCCGGACTGGATATTCGATTTCGTGACGATGTTGATGGTGCCGCCCTGGGCGCCGCCGCCGTACAGTACGCCGCCAATATTGCCTCGTGTGATCTCGATCCGATCGATGCTGTCGCGTGGAATGGATGAAAAATCGACCGCGGCGAGGTCCAGATCGGTGAGCCGCCGCCCGTTGATCAGGATCAGGGTGTTGGCGGTTGCCGCTTCGCCGAAGCCGCGTATATCGATTGTCTGTCCGGCGCCGTTCGTGCCGCCGTACAGTTCCTGAAACCGTATGCCGGCTTCGAACGACAATATCTCCGGTATGGTTCGTCCCGGCGATTTTTCGATTTCTTCGGCGGTAATGACCGTTGTGGATGCGCCGGTCAGCCCGCTATTGAGGCGCGACGCGGTGACCACAACGGTCGGTGCCGTGACCGGGTTCTGGGCGAGGCTGTCCTGGACGCTCAGCGTCACTGCGCTGATCGTCAGCAGGCTAGCGGTAAGTCGTTTAGTGGTTTGGTCGGCGAGTATTCTGTTCATTTGATGCTCCGTTTTCTTGAAGATGTGAAAACAGGCATCTGCGAGCACGCAAAAATGCGTCAAACCGCCAGGAACGCTGGCGGGTTAAATGACAAGACCAACTACGGATGTTTCCCATCCCGGCTCCCCCATCGCATGGCAAATGCCTGCGCCACCACAAACGGAGAAGTCCGTCCCGCCAGTCGCCTCGCCCGCCGGATGGGTGACAATGCTGACGGCAGGTCTCCTGGCTCGTGAATCATCACCGACATCCGCCTTCCCGGGGTTACCCAGTGGCATATCTGGATGTCGGTTCCTCACTTACAGTTGCGAGGGCAGCCACGGTATTGGGCGGGGTTTTACCTTGAGGTTTTCCCCGATCCGCACCGTGTTCCCTTTTCATCCCATAGACGGGAACCGTCGAGGCACACTATACCCCAGCAGGCAGGCGGCGACAACGCGGAGCGGGAGAGATAAATCATGGTCAAGCTGGACAGGATTTACACAGGCGGCGGCGACAAGGGCGAGACATCCCTGGTCGGCGGCGAACGTGTACCGAAGGACGCGGCACGGGTGATCGCGATGGGCGATGTCGACGAAGCCAATGGCGTGATTGGTCTGGCACGGCATGCGCTAGAGCAGGATCAGCCCGCGCTCGCCGAAATTTTGGCACGTATTCAGAACGATCTGTTCGATCTTGGCGCCGATCTCGCGACGCCTTGTGTTGATCTGGCAACCGGAAATCTCCGCATCCAACCCAATCAGGTCACCCGTCTGGAGCAGGAAATCGACGCCCTGAACGACTCGCTGGTGCCGCTCACATCCTTCGTCCTGCCCGGGGGATCCGAATCGGCCTGTTGGCTTCACCTTGCCCGCACCGTCGTCCGGCGGGCCGAACGCGCGGCAACCAGCCTCGCCCGCGCTGAAGATATTAACCGGCATTTGCTGGTCTATCTGAATCGATTATCGGACCTGATCTTCGTCATCGCACGGGCCGCCAACGATAACGGCAGCCGCGATATCCTCTGGCAACCGGGGATGAACGCCGCTGATTCATCAGCCGGTGGAGACTGATTGCCACGATTTCGCCACAAGCTTTCGTAGACTGTCGGATTGCCGCCACTCTATAGTTGTTCGGCGGCGAAAAAGATGCCTGTGGGAAGCGTTATACCCGTTGAAAGAAGGACAATTTGGTGAAATTGACAATTACCAGGGCAGCCGTCGCGGCAGGCGTGGGTGCTGCGGCCTTTTGGTTGCCCGCCAGCGCCGACACGAGGGCCGGCAAGGATGCGCTCGACGCCAAGCAATATGACAAGGCCTTCAAGGAACTGCTCCCCGAGGCGAAAAAGGGCGATGCCGCCGCGCAATATCTTCTCGCCCGGATGCATCAGGCGGGATGGGGCACGGCAAAGGATTTGCAGAAGGCGTACGCATTATTCGGTCAGGCGGCCAAACTTGGTCACGTGACATCGCAGAAGGAATACGGCGCCGCGCTCGCGCTCGGCGAGGGTGTTGAGCAGGACGTGGATGAAGGCCTCAAATGGCTGTTTATTGCCGCCCACAACGGTCATAGGGGCGCTGCGCAATTTGCCGCAATATTCAGCAAACCTTTTCCGCGCAAACTGGTGACGGATGCGCGCCGGGCGGCCAGCCGGTGGAATAGAGCAAGCAAAAAGCCGGAATAGGCCGGTAAACGCCAACCGCTTTATGTGGGTTTAGCGGCGTGAAGACAGCACGACAGCCAGCATGTTTCCGGCCAGATCGTTGGCGGTGTTGTAATCCGCCTTGCGTGCCTCCCGAAGATAGGCCTTGCATGTCACCACCGATGGGCGCTCGTACCCGGCGAGTTTTGCCAGCAGAGTTTCCACTGCGCCATCGAGGTCGGCGTGCGGCACGATCTCGCTGACCAGTCCGATTGCGACAGCGCGCGTGGCGTCTATCGCATCCGTGGAATAGACCATATTGAGCAGCGATTTGGGCGGAATGCGATCGAGATGCGCCAGCATCGCCAGCGTCGGCGGCAGGTTGGCGCGCATTTCCGGTGTTGCGAAGCGGGCATTGTCAGCCGCGATCGTAATATCGGAAATCGCGACAATGCCACAGCCGAGTCCGTTGGCAAGGCCCTGAACCCCGGTAATCACCGGCACTTCAGCCTCACGAACCGCGCGATAGACGCCAAGCAAAGGCTCAATAAGAGCGCTCCGCATTTCCAGCGCGGTCGTGGGCTTGCCTTCCGGCGCACCGGCGGGATCGCGACCGGTGCAGAAATCCTTGCCCTCGCTCCGCATGACAATGGCGTGGACCGAACTGTCCGACCCGGCTTCGCGGATATCGTCTGCGATATCACGGGCCATCGACAACGTAATCATATTGCCGGCCTCTGGCCGCTCCAGCGTGAGGCGCACAATCGCGCCGTCCTGTCTCACCGAATATCCATCGCGCATAACGATTTTTCTCCTGTTCAGGTCTGTTCCTTGACGCCGCCTGCTTCGCGAACGACGCCCTTTTTCAGACAGTCTTCATATTCACTATCGCCGAGCCCCAGAACTTGCTGGAGAACCTGCCGGCTGTGCTGCCCGAGTGCCGGTGGATAATGATGTGGCGCGTCAGCCTCACCGTCGAACT
>JBLHKG010000286.1:0-4320 GCA_047619835.1 Alphaproteobacteria bacterium | reverse complement strand
CTCGAATTCCGAGACCGCCCGCACACAGCATTGCGTGGCTTCGCCATCGACCAGCACGGTGCAGGCGCCGCATTGTTCAAGCGCGCATCCCAGCTTCGGGCCGGTCAGGCCGAGCTGATTGCGCAGGACAAAGATCAGCGGCGTCGTAGGGTCGACATCGATTTCGTGCGCCGCGCCGTTAACGCTCAGGGTAAAATTCGCCATGGGATTCCAATTCCGCCGGTTGCTGCCAGTTTTCACCCATAGTTTTGTCAGATGATGGCCAAGCCGTCATCAAGGATCGAAAAAATCATGTGATGAATTTGAAAACACCGACCGAAGCCGGTGTTTTCATTCCATGTGTACAGCGCGCCCTCAGGCCGCTTTCTCCACCGCATCGCCCTTAAGCCAGTCGAGCATGGTATCGGCATCGGAAACCTCGAATGGATCGAGCGGGCAGTTATCTTCATAGCCGGGCTCGATAAACATCTTTTGGATTTCGCCGTCATCGACAAACATCGAATAGCGCCAGCTGCGCATGCCAAAACCGAGATTCGTCTTGTCGACCAGCATGCCCATCTTGCGGGTGAATTCACCATTGCCGTCTGGCAACAGAAAGACATTCTTTACCTCTTGCCCCAGTCCCCACTGATACATGACGAAGGCGTCGTTCACCGACAGGCAGACGATTTTATCGACGCCCTGCTTCCGAAATTCGTCAAAAAGCTCTTCATAGCGGGGCAGATGTGATGTCGAGCAGGTCGGCGTAAACGCGCCAGGGAGGGAAAACAATACAACTTTCTGGCCATCGAATACCTCGTCGGTGGACAGATCCTTCCACTCGAACGGGTTGGGGCCACCCAGCGCGTCATTGCGCACGCGGGTCTTGAAATTGACTGTGGGAACATGGCTGACCATTGATATAACTCCTTGAATTTGCGTTCAACATGGTGCGGGATTAACCGTCAACCAAATATGTAATAATTCTAAACTTCATTTCAAGACTCTGTTTAAGCTATTTTTATATAATAATTCCAGGCAGGCGATGGCGGTAAAGCCCAATTCGCTTTATTCTCTGCCACGCAGCGCTAAATCACCGGGAAAGCACACCGCATGAGCCAGGGTTTTATTGACCGGCACAGACTCCGGACCGACCGCCAATCCGCCAGTGCGGAAGAGATTCGGCGCCGTGTTGAAGCAGGAGATCTGCGGCTGATCCGCATGGCGTGGTCTGACACGCACGGCCATAGCCGCGCCAAGATGGTGTCGGTGCCGGTCTTCCTCGACGCGCTGACCAACGGCTATCTCATCAATGTCGCCACCTTTACGCTCGATGCGTCGGGCGGGCGGGTGTTCCGCTCCTTCGTGCGCGGCGGCGGGATGGGGCTGGACGAGATGACCGGCTCGCCCAATCTGGCGATCGTGCCCGATCCGGACAGCTTTCGCGTGCTGCCGTGGGCGCCGGGGGTCGGCTGGGTGCTGTGCGATGAATATTTCACCGATGGGCGGCCGTTCCATTTCTCGGCGCGGCAGATCCTCAAGAAGCAGGTCGCCAGGCTGACCGAGCGCAAGATGGATCTCAAAGTCGGGCTGGAGGTCGAATGGTATCTGCGGCGGCTGGATGAAGAACGGCTGGGTGATGAGCATACCGCCACGCCGGGAATGCGCGGCAGGCCGCTGCGGACCAGGCCGGTCGAGCCGGGCTTTTCCTATCACTCCGAATCCAACATGGATCTCATGCAGCCGGTGCTGTCCGAGCTGGCCGAGACCTATGAGGCGCTCGGTCTGCCGTTGCGCTCGATCGAAAACGAATACGGGCCGGGCCAGCTCGAATGCACGTTTTCCCCCGACAGTGCGCTCAAAGCGGCAGACAACATGGTGCTGTTCCGTAGCGCCACGCGGCAGGTGTGCCGCCGCCTCGGCCATATCGCGAGTTTTATGTGCCGCCCGGCATTTCCGGGCTTCTATGCCAGCGGCTGGCATCTGCATCAATCGCTGACCGACGCCGGGAGCGGCGCCAATCTGTGTACGCCGGAGAACGACTCAACCCATCTTTCGCCGCTCGGCATGAATTATCTCGGCGGATTATTGCAGCACGCCGCCCCGGCGACGATTTTTTCGACGCCGACGATCAACGGTTTCCGCCGCTTTCAGGCCAATTCACTGGCCCCGGACCGCGCCACCTGGAGCCATGACCATCGGGGGGTCATGGTGCGGGTACTCGGCGGCGCCGGTGATCCTGCAACACGCTATGAGAACCGGATCGGCGAGCCTGCCGCCAATCCTTACCTCTATATCGCCTCGCAGATCGTTGCCGGGCTGGACGGCATCGATAGCAAGGCCGAGCCATGGCCGGCGGACGACGAGCCCTATGAATCCGCCCGGCCGATGCTGCCGAACAGCCTTGGAAACGCGTTGACTGAGTTGAAAGACAGCGCGCTGTTTGGCGATGCGCTGGGGCCGCTCTACCGGGATTATTTTATTGCCCTCAAAAAGGCCGAGCTGGCGCGCTATACTCAATATCTGGCTGAGAACCCCGACCGCGACGACGTCAATGGCGTCACCGGCTGGGAACAGAATGAATATTTCGATTTTTTCTAGGATGTGACGAAATGCGAGGCGACCATGCCACCGGATGAAGCGAATTTTGATTACGACGCGCTGATCCATGAGGACCGGGTGCATCAGTCGATTTATACTGAGCCCGGCATCTTTCGCGAGGAAATGCGCAAGATATTTGGCGCGGTGTGGGTCTATCTCGCCCATGAAAGCCAGATTCCCAATAATGACGATTACGTCACCTCGAAGCTCGGGCTGCGTCCGATCATTGTCGTACGGGATTCCAAAGGCACCATCCGCGCGCTCTATAATCGCTGCACCCATCGCGGCGCGACCGTCTGTCGCCAGCCCAGGGGGTCCGCCAAATCGTTTTCCTGCCCCTATCATGGCTGGAGCTATTTTAATTCCGGCAAGCTGAGCGGCGTGCCCTGGCCCGAGGGCTATGGCTGCGATTTTTCGGAAGCGAAATATAATCTCGCCCAGGTGCCGCGGGTTGCCTCCTATCGCGGCTTTATCTTCGGCACGCTCAATCTCGATGCGCCCTCACTGGAAGATTATCTCGGCCCGGTGCGCACCCCGCTCGATGAATGGCTCGACCGCCATCCGGGCGGCAAGGTGGCGTTCTGCGATGCCAACCGGCTCAAATTCAATGGCAACTGGAAGCTGCTCTACGACAATAGCTGCGACGGCTATCATGTGATTTTTTCCCACCGCTCGCTGCTGGCGATGGAAAACCGGCTGGTATCCGGCAACAAACCCGAAAAAGGCATGGCGTTCTACAAGAACAGCCCGGATAGCGGGCCGATCTATCTCAAATATTTCGGCAACGGCCATCACTTCAAGGACAAGCGCATGACGGTCGGCAAAAAACCCGGCGCGCTATGGGCCATCGAGGGCCCCCATCCCGGCATGGAGCATTACGAGGCGGCTTTGCGCAAACGGCTGGGCGACAAGGCCGACGCGGTGCTCGATCTCGCCTCGTCCGAGCCGATCAATATCAACATCTTTCCCAATCTGCATATTCTCGGCAATCACGTGCAAGTGTGCCAGCCGATCTCGATGACCGAGACCGATACCACCTGGTGGGGCACCGCCGTGGTGGACGACGATAACGAGCTGCATGGCGCGGTCGATGACGTCAATGCGCTGCGTATGCGGACCCAGGAAAGCTTCCCCAATTTCGGCGAGATCGATGATCTGATGAATTTCGAGCAGATCCAGGCCGGGCTCGCGGCGGAAGAAGACGAATGGGTCTATATGCATCGCGGGCTCGGCGTGCCGGACCGCATCACCACCGACGAGCACGGCGTCATTACCGGCCCCTCGACCGACGAGGTGTTTCTGCGCGAGACCTATAAGGAATATAAGCGGCTGATGCAGGCCAGCCCCAACATCGCGGTCACGCGTGAAGTGACGCATGTCTGACATAACCGAAAAAAACCCGTCGCTGTCGTCCTACTATGTCGGCGATGATTTCTATCAGGCGCTGGTCGATGGCTTTACCGGCTGGCAGACCGATGCGCGGGAAGTCACCGATTTCGCGTTACGCGATTCCTGCCGCCGCCTGGTGGAGAAGGAAGCCCGGCTTCTGGATCAGGTAGCGCTCGATGCCAAAAATCTCGATGACTGGCTCGCGCTCTATGCGCCGGAATGCGTCTATTGGGTGCCGGCAACGCCGAATGGCGGCGACCCGAGGCGTGAGATCGCCATCTCGTTCGACGACCGAAGGCGGCTGGAGGACCGGGTGTTCAGGCTCAAGAGCGATTACGCCTGGTCGCAGAA
>JBLHKG010000285.1:0-4327 GCA_047619835.1 Alphaproteobacteria bacterium | reverse complement strand
CCAGAAAGAAAATCGCGAAAACCGCCGGCCCATCCCCTGAATCATGAGGCCCAAAATCGAGCCCGCAAACGCTACAGCGTTCCGCAACGGTGAGGAGCCCCCGGTATAGCGGACCCTTTCCGCAGCGTGGACAACGGCACCCAAGCCCCGCCTGTATCGGCGGGATTACAGGCCAGCTCTGGTCCGGGGAGATGTTCAGCTTAGTGGACCGCCGCGCTGCCGGCGCCCCACCAGTAAACGGCGCAGAAGAGGAACAGCCACACCACATCGACAAAATGCCAATACCATGCCGCGGCCTCGAAACCGAAATGATGATCGGGCTTGAAGTGATCATTCCTCGCACGGAAGTAACAGACGATGAGGAAGATAGTGCCAACGATCACATGGAATCCATGAAAGCCGGTCGCCATGTAAAAAACAGTCGGGTAAATCCCGCCCTTGCCGGCCGTCCCCTCGATGAAGGCAAAGGCGAAAGCCGCATGGCCATATTCATAGGCCTGCACCCCGGTAAAGGTGAGCCCCAGCAGGATCGTCAGGCCAAGTCCCTGCAGCAATTGAGTACGCTTGCCTTCGATCAGGGCATGATGCGCCCAGGTCAGGGTGATGCCCGAGGTCAGCAGGATCAGGGTATTGAGAAACGGCAGCCCCCAGGGATCGAACGGGACAATACCGGGTGGCGGCCAGACGCCGTTGATCGCCGCCGGTGGGAACAGACTGGCATTGAAGAACGCCCAGAACCAGGCGACGAAAAACATGACCTCAGAGGCGATAAACAGCACCATGCCGTAGCGCATGGAAATCTGAACCGCGCCAGTGTGGTGACCCTGAAAAGTCGCTTCCCCGATGACCTCCTTGAACCAGAAGAACATGGTTGCCAGAACACCAAGAAGACCAAGCGCCAGAATCCAGCTTCCGCCGCCATGCATATAGATGACGGCGCCGATTGCCAGTACGCCGGCGCTGAGCGCGCCAACAAAGGGCCATGGGCTGGGATCAACCAGATGCCAGGGATGTTTATTTTCCGCGCCGTGAGAGGCGGCGTCTGCGGGTGCAACCATAGTAATCTTCCGTTCCTGTTATCCGGTCTCAAATCAGTTATTGAGGGCAGCGCGCAAGGCAGTGTCGGCCTCTTGCTCCTGCCGGAAGAGCGTATAGGACAGCGTGATCGTATCTATTTCGTCAAGATTGCGATCATCGGCGATTGCCGGGTCGACGAAGAACTGCACCGGCAAATCAACAGTTTCGCCGGGACGGAGTTTCTGCTCAGTGAAGCAAAAGCAATCTATCTTGTTGAAATATTTGCCAGCCTTGGCGGGCACCACGTTGAACGTCGCGGTGCTGACAACCGGATGATCGGCAAAGGATCGCACCGTGTAGAGGGCAAGAGCCGGCTCACCAACACGAATGTTGATAGAAGCCTGCTTCGCTGCGAATTTCCACGGCAGCGCCGAGCTGGAATCCGCGTTGAACCGGATGGTCATCATACGGTCGAGCGTCTTGCCCGTGGTTTCTCCCACCACCTGCGTTGTCCCGCCATAACCGGTGGCCTTGCAGAACATTTCATAGAGCGGCACGGCATAGGCGGTCAGCGTCGCCATGCCGCCAAGCAGACAGAGAAGGCCGAACAGGGTGAGCTTCCTGCGGTTCATGCGCCCCCCCCTCATCACACGCCCCTCATCACACGCCACCCACCCGCACGATCGAAATCACATAGAACAGGACGACAAGCGACAGAAGAACGCCGAACAGCGCCCAGTTCCGGCGCTTGATCCGACGTTCGCGTTCTAGTCCATCATCCACCCGAAGCTCCATGATCAAACTGAAAACCCTGCTACCCGATCAACGAGTAGCATCGCAAAGAGCAGGAACAAGTAAAGGATCGAGAACGCGAAGGTGCGCTTGGCATATTTATCGCCATGGTCTCTCCAGACACATAACGCAAATACGAGAAAAACAGCACCGAGCACAGCGGCCACCGACCCGTAGACCCAGCTTGCCATGCCGATAAAACAGGGCGCCAACCCAAGCGGCACCAGCAACACTGTATAGATGACGATCTGGCGACGGGTCTCGGCTTCTCCAGCGACCACCGGCAGCATCGGCACCCCGGCCTTTTCGTAATCGCCACTACGATACAGCGCCAGCGCCCAGAAATGCGGCGGCGTCCACATAAAGATGATGGCGAACAGCACCAATGAGCCGAGCGCGACATCGCCGGTCACGGCAGCCCAGCCGACCATCGGCGGAAAGGCGCCGGCGGCGCCGCCAATCACGATATTCTGCGGCGTCCGCCGTTTAAGCCAGACGGTATAAATGAAGACATAGAACGCAATGGTGGCGGCCAGCAGCCCCGCCGCCGCCCAGTTGACGGCGAGCGCCATGACGGTCACCGACCCGACCGCCAGAACCACACCAAAGCCAAGCGCATCGCCAGGTTCCATCCGGCCCGCCGGTATTGGCCGGTTGCTGGTCCGCTCCATAATCGCATCGATATCGCGGTCATACCACATGTTGATGGCGCCAGACGCGCCCGCACCAATGGCAATACAAAGGACGGCGACAAAGCCGAGAAACGGATGGATGGTGCCGGGCGCCAGATACAACCCAGCGAACCCCGTAAAGACGACCAGCGACATCACGCGCGGTTTCAGCAGCGCTACAAAATCGGATACATCCGCACCGTCTGCAGATACCGGGATTTCAGATACCGAAACATCCATACTCGCTGTGTTATCGCTCACGTGTATTCTTTCCCTTTCTAAAGGCTATTTAATTTTCGGAAGCTCGTCATAGGAATGGAAGGCCGGAGGTGACGGCAAGCTCCATTCCAGCGTCGTCGCGCCTTCACCCCACGGGTTATCGCCCACCTTCTCGCCCGCCGTTAGCGTCCGCCAGACGAGGACCAGGAAGATCAGAACCCCCACCGCCGACACGTAGGAACCGACTGAGGAAACCATGTTCCAGCCCGCATAGGCATCGGGATAGTCTGGAATACGCCGCGGCATGCCGGCCAGACCCAGAAAATGCTGCGGGAAGAAGGTAAGATTGACGCCGACAAACGTGACCCAGAAATGAATTTTTCCCAGAGTTTCGGGATATTGACGCCCGCTCATCTTGCCAAACCAGTAATAGAACCCGGCAAAGATCGAGAACAGGGCGCCCATCGACATGGTGTAGTGGAAATGGGCGACGACATAGTAGGTATCGTGCATGGCGGTATCAACGCCGGCATTGGCCAGCACGACGCCGGTAACGCCGCCGATCGTAAACAGACAGATCATGCCGAGGGCAAACATCATCGGTGTTTTGTACTCGATAGACCCACCCCACATGGTGGCGATCCAGCTGAAAATCTTGATGCCGGTCGGCACGGCGATGATCATGGTCGCTGCCGTGAAGTAGGCCTTGGTGTCGACATCAAGGCCGACGGTATACATGTGGTGCGCCCACACGATGAACCCGACGAATCCGATGGCAACCATCGCGTAGGCCATCCCGAGATAACCGAAAATTGGCTTGCGCGAAAAGGTCGACACGATCTGGCTGACAATGCCGAAACCCGGGAGGATCAGGATATAGACCTCGGGATGACCGAAGAACCAGAACAGATGCTGATACAGGATCGGATCGCCACCACCGGCTGCATCGTAAAATGTGGTGCCGAAATTACGGTCGGTCAGCAGCATTGTGATGGCGCCCGCCAGAACCGGCAGCGCCAGCAATAGAAGGAACGCTGTAACGAGAACCGACCACACGAACAGCGGCATTTTGTGAAGTGTCATGCCGGGCGCGCGCATGTTGAGGATCGTGGTGATGAAATTAATCGCGCCCAAAATCGACGATGCCCCGGCAAGATGCAAGCTGAGGATAGCCATATCGACTGCCGGAGTCGGCTGCCCGACCGTACTCAGCGGCGCGTAGACGGTCCAACCCGTACCAGCCCCGCCGTCAACAAAGATCGATCCGGCCAGCAGCAGAATTGAGGGCACAAGAAGCCAAAAGCTTATGTTGTTCATGCGCGGAAACGCCATATCCGGCGCCCCGATCATCAATGGCACAAACCAGTTGCCGAAGCCGCCAATAAGCGCCGGCATGACCATGAAGAACACCATGATCAGCCCGTGCCCGGTAACCAGCACATTAAAAAACTGATGATCGCCGCCCAGAATCTGAACGCCCGGTTCCGCGAGTTCCATTCGAAACACAATCGACATGGTGCCGCCGATGATCCCCGCCAGAATGGCGAAAATCAGGTACATCGTACCGATGTCCTTGTGATTGGTCGAATAGAGGTAACGGCGCCAACCGGTGGGGTGATGATCGTGAA
>JBLHKG010000284.1:0-4327 GCA_047619835.1 Alphaproteobacteria bacterium | reverse complement strand
GTTTTCGCCCCCGCCGATCACAGCGAAGATTCACATGAACGGCTGGAAAAATTCGGCTGCGATTTGATCATCGGCAAAGCCAGCTGGAACACACCGCAGAGCGAAATCGAGGACGAGATGGTGGACATCTCCAGGGATTGCGACGCGCTGCTGGGTACGTCGAACCGTTCCTGCCCGATCTCCCGCAACATCATGGCCGCCAATCCGGACCTTCGCATCGTCTCCAAATGCACCAGCGGCGTCGACGATGTTGATGTAGAAGCGGCAACCGAGATGGGCATCCTGGTCTGCTATGCGCCCACCGAATCCAACTGCAATGGCGCCGCCGAAGGCACGGTGGCGATGATCCTCGCGCGCCTGAAGAAGACGGTCGAGCGCGACCGGACCATCAAGTCAGGAAAATGGCGCGACACGGGGCTGATGGGCCGCTATCTGGGCCGCCGGGATACCGATGGCTATCCCGGCCTGACGCTCGGTGTCATCGGGCTGGGGCGCATCGGCAGCCGGTTGTGCGAGCTAATGGCGCCGTGGCACATGCGCATCATCGCCTGCGATCCCTACGTGCCGGACCAGAAGTTTGCCCATTACGGCGTGGAAAAGGTTGATCTCGACACGCTTCTGGCTGAATCCGACATCGTCTCGATGCATTGTGTCACCACGCCTGAGACGCTCAACCTGATGAATGCTGCGCGGTTCGCCCGGATGAAGCCGAGCGCAATTTTCATCAACACCGCTCGGGGTGCCAACGTGGATGAAGCGGCGCTGATTGAAGCGCTCGAAAAGAACGTGATCGCGGGGGCTGCGATCGACGCCTTTCAGGAGGAGCCCATCGCTGCCGGCTCCCCCCTTCGCAAGCTCGGCGACAAGGTCACCCTGTCGGCCCACATGGTGGCGTATAATGAGAGCTATGGAGCCGGAGACGGAGGCATTGGTCCGGGCTATCGCTGGGCGACCCAGGCCGTGCTCAAAGCGCTCAGCGGCGAAGTGCCGAACAATGTTTTCAACATCGAGGTCATTGAGCGCTGGAAGGAACGGTTTGGCGGTCAAACAATACTTACCGTCGCTAAGCCGCTACCCGATCATCCGGGCTATGGCCCACCGGTGTGGACGCCGTAAAGAAAAAGGGCCGCCCAATTTTGAGCGGCCCCATTCAACATCTCGATCGATTGGCGGTTCTTATGAATTTCCGCCGAAGATAAGTTCGCGGACCTGCTTGATGACCGCAGGCGTGGTTTCCTTGACGGCCTGATTCACGATCTTCTGCAATGTCGCGCCATCAGTCGCCATCAAGCGAAGTTTGCGCTTCTTGAGCGATGCCCCATAGACCTTGTCTGCATTCATCGCGTCGTATGCGGCGCGCATCGGGGCAACAAGACGATTCGGCACTTTTGGTGGGAACGCGAGGCCGCGGCCCAGCGGACCTGAAGACGCCAGGAAGGCTACGGCTTTCTTGAATTTCGGCTCAACTATGTCACCAAGCCTCGGCACACCGGGAATGTCCGGGTCGGCGATTTGACCGATCTGAACGATAGCTTTGGCATAGGGTTTGGCGCCGGTAAACCAGTGCGGGACCTTTGAGGCCCAGGCCAGCCAGTTGAACGCGGCCATCTGCGATTCACCCTGCTCGATCGCAAAGATCGATTTGGAGGATCCCTTATAGCCGGTGACGATCTTCCCTTTCAGGCCGAGCGTCGCCATCACGATCCTCGGAATGATGTAACCGTTCGAACTTTTCCCGCTCGTCGAGCCGATGAGTGATTTTTTGCCCCAGCTTTTAAGATCGGTAACGCCCGTATCCGACCGTACCACAAGGACGTTATTGGTTTGGTTGCTGGAACCAAGCCACGTGAATTTCTCGGACTCGTAACGCATCCGTTCCGGGCGCAGCAGCTGGTTGATGACGATATTATCGAGCGGCATCACCATGTTGTAGCCTTGGGTCTGCATGACGTTGTAGGCGTAATTCATCGCCTTCGAGCCGCCGGCGCCAGGCATATGCTGGACAATGACGTTGGGTTTGCCTGGAATATGATTTCCGTAATGGCGTGACATGGTCATGGCGTATTTGTCATAGGTGCCACCCGGCCCATATCCGATCAGGATCGTGATTGTCTTTTTCTTATAATGATCGGCGACGCTCGCCGCGATGGCGGGGCTCGCCACCAGTCCCGCGGCGACCAGGGCCAATGGGATGGTGCGTTTGAGTGTTAATTTCATAAATCTCTCCCTGTTTCTTTGTTCAAATTCAATTCTGGTGCAGCGGCAAACACACGCCGATGCCGGTCAAAAGGGTAGAGAGGTCTCTAGCCCACCGCAAGCGTAAACGAGTCGCAGGGCAATCGCATAAGGCACGCCGTCTACATAATTCCCTCTAAAGGAGTAAGAGGGCAGTTTTCCGCCCTTAGTGCTACCCCAGCTTCCCTTCCATGTCCTTCAGCCACCGTTCAGTGCCGGGATGGAGCGGCACATCCATCGGGGTCGCCTCATTGTCGGTAAAGGGCAGAGAGACATCGGTCCAGGAGCGTTCCTCCCAGGGGATTTCTGCCTGCCGGGCAACAATCGCGCCACACACGTCATAGACGACATCGTCGGGCATCGATTCGCGGGTATAGATCGGCCAGCCGCCGAAATTGAAGCAGGTGTAGTCGTGTTCCAGCTTCTTGTAAAAGCCGCCCGGCTGAATAGTGGATTTCCGCCAGCCGAGCGCGCAAACCTGATCAAAACATTCATCGGAGAAATCGAGCGTGTCGTAATCATGCGTCAGCGCCACGTCGAACCATGCCGACAGCCCTTCATCGGCCACCGCGTCAAGTTCGCCCTCACGCAGCGGTTTCAGCCGGCGTTCCTCGTTGCCCGGCCCGCCGGTCAGCTTGATTTCCCCGCCCCAGGAGACGAGATCGTCGACGCTGAACCCGTAGACGGCAAAGACCTGATCGATCAGGACCAGGGTCGAATGGGTCGGATCCTCGCGGATGGAAATTTTGAGCGGCACCTTCCCGTCCTTGATGTCCTGCACGGTTTTCAGCCCCAGCCGCTTGTGCGCGACGATGGCGAACTGGTCCCAGGACGGATAGTTGGAGACGATGCGCACCGGCAGCGGCGCATCGAATACCCCGATGCCGCGATAGGCCTGGGTCAGCAGCGCCGACGGGTTGACGAACGCCATGTCGATATTTCCCGCGACCACATCGTGCGCCATGATTGCCGACCCGCTGGCGAGCTTGAGCGACGGTCGGAAATCCGCCTGCCCGCCGGAGCCCACTGTGATGCACATATCGCGATTTCCACCGTAAGGGATGGCGGGATCGCCCGCGACATGCAGCCCGATTTCCCACAGCATTTTCGCACGCTTGAAATTGGCGCCGGTCGGCAACGGTTCCATGATCTTCCCCCTGTAATGAATTTCGCGCATGTTCTGCGGCGGTTGCGGATGCGTCAAGCTGCGACGGGGAAAAGGCTGCGGGTTATCTTCGCCGCCGGACCGGCCGCAGCCCGACCGCCATCAGCAACAGCGCAGCAACTGGCAGCGCGGCCATCACCAGGAACGCCTTGCCGGCATAGGCCTCAAACAACCAGCCGGCGGACAGCATCGCCAGCGCCATCAGGGTGCCGCCGAAGAAACTGGAATAGAGGCTCTGCGCGGTTGCCGTGAACTGGGCCGGCACATTTCGCGCAATATAGTGCATCGCCGCCAGATGGGTCGCACCAAAGGTAAAGGCGTGCAGCCCCTGCACCGCGACCAGCGCCCAGATTTCAGTGGTTGAGCCCAGCACAATCCAGCGCACCAGCCCGGCCGCCGCGCCAACTGCCAGCAGCGCGACCGGCCCAAACCGGGCGACAATCCTTCCGGAAAAGGCAAACAGGGCCACCTCGCAGATCACCCCTTCGGCCCACAGCGCGCCGATCACCCCTGCACCGATGCCGGTTGCCTGCCAGTGCAGCGTGGCAAAGCCGTAATAGGCCGCGTGGCTCGCCTGCACGATGCTGGCCGCGATCATAAAAACCATCACTCGCCGTTCGTGCAGCAGCGCGGTCAGCGGCGCCAAAAAGCTGGTGCTGCCCGGCGTCGCCACTCTCGGGATGCCATGGCAGCCGACGACGACGAGGCCAAGCCCACCGATAATGAGCCACAAAATAGACGAAGGCGGCTGGCCTTCCAGCACATAGCCGCTGCCGGTCGCGGCGACGATAAAGGCAATCGAGCCCCACAGCCGGACCCGACCGTAATCAAGTCCGCTGTCGCGCACCTTGAGCATGGTGACGGCATCGCCGAGCGGCATCAGCGCGGTAAAGCTCATGGTCGACAGGACCGAGACGGCGAGCAGCG
>JBLHKG010000283.1:0-4329 GCA_047619835.1 Alphaproteobacteria bacterium | reverse complement strand
CCCGACGGCTTCGTCATCTGGACGAAGGAGCAGCGCGCCGACCGGCCGGAGCTTGATCCAGCGGCGATGGAGAGCTTTGGCCAGAATATGTGGGGCGGCGATTTCGTGTTTTGCGTCGACCGCGATTTCGTGCGTAATTGTGAAATTCCGTCAATCGTCCTGCCCGGCAACGACACGCCCCACCCGACCGTGATCGGGCTGGAGGTTGCCGAACTGCTGCCCAACGCGGAAATACTGCGTGACTGGAAAGGCCCGGATCATATGGACCAACAGCGCGAGCGGGTAACAGGATTCCTGTCGAAGCATACGCCCTGAACGCGATCCCCTCGCAAATTATTGACTTTTCTTGATTTTAGGTATATATAACTCTCATACGTGATACATTCGTTTGGTGCTGCCTAAACGACCGGTACGCCGATTAGCTTGGTTAACCCCCGACAATGTGGACGTTAAACACCCGCGCATCACATGGTGTGAGGCGCGGAACTACTACGCAATTGTTAGAGGACTAACACTATGGCTACTGGTAACGTTAAATGGTTCAACCCTGCCAAGGGTTTCGGTTTCATCGAGCCCGAAGATGGCTCCAAGGACGTTTTCGTCCACATTTCCGCCGTTGAGCGCGCTGGTCTCAGCACGCTGAGCGAAGGTCAGAAGGTCACGTACGAGCTTCAGGCCGGACAGAACGGCAAGTCATCCGCCGAGAACCTGTCGGTCAACTAATATCGACAGACCTCGCTTCCAACTTCGGTTGGAGCGGATCCAAGATTGAGAACGGCGGTCCCTTCGGGGGCCGCCGTTTTCTTGTTTTATTTCTAATATTTTTTGCTGCCCCGCACCCCGGATTCATATTCCTCGATTGCCCGGTTTACGCCATCCGCCGCCGCTTCGCGATGGGCCGGCTGATTTTTCGCGGCTTCATCGTAGCTGGCCTGACGCGGACGCAACTGTCCCTGAAAATGCGGCATCACATAGCGCGCGAACAGCTCATAGCTGCGCTGCGTCGCCCCCCAGTCGGCCCAGTCATGAGCCATGAACATCACCACGCCAAACCCGCCCGAGCCCACCTGCATGCGCTCGATCTCGCGGATCGCATCCTCCGGCGTGCCAACGATGGCCCGCCCGGTACCGGTGACGAATTCTGCCACATTGGTTACCTCCTTGGGCACGGGGCCACGCGGCAACACATCGCGGGCGTAACCACCCCACTGCTCCACCCCAAAGCTGATATCCTTCAGCGCCTGCTCCCGCGTTTCCGAAATATGCATCTGCACGGCAATCCGGAAATTGCGGCGATCCGCCGTCCGGCCATGCGCCGCCGCCGTCTCCTCGCAAATTTCCCAGTTCCTGGCATAGGATTCGAGTGCCGCATCCGAATGGCCGCCCAGCGACAAGATGCCGAGCCCGAGGCGCCCGGCGATCAGCGCCCCTGCGGGCGAGCGAACCGCCGTCACCGCCATTTCCATTCGCGGCTGGGTATAGGACGCGTGCTGCAGCCGGGCCTTGTCCAGCGTGAACCAGTCGGTCTTCGCGCTCACCGTCTCGCCTTCGAGCAGCGGCACGATCACATCAAGCGATTCCTCCATCATGCGGCGCGAGTCGCGCGCATCGATCCCCATCATCGACGCATCGGACGGCAGCGCCCCCGGCCCGACGCCGAACATCACCCGCCCCCGTGTCATATGGTCAAGCTGCACCATCGCATCCGCCACCATGAAGGGGTGGGTGTAAGGCAACGAGCGAACCCCCGTGCCGAGCCTGATATGGCGCGTCACCATCGCCGCCGCCGCGATAAAGACCTCCGGCGCGGCGATGGTCTCAAACCCGCCTGAATGATGCTCTCCCACCCAGAGCTCGTCATAGCCGAGCCGGTCGAGCAGCTTCGCGAGCTCCATATCGCGCTCGAACATCAGGGTGGGGTTTTCGTTCAGCGCATGAAACGGCGCGAGGAACACGCCGAAGCGCAGTCTTTCAATCGTCATCGGCCTGCCTGTCGTTGGTTTCCCCAAGCATAGCGGGCGGCAGCGGCCCGGTCCCCTCGGAAGAACGTAAGGGAGGGTTTAAAACCCGCCCCTTACAAGATTAAACAGTCTAAAGGGCGTTGCAGGGACGCCGCAGGGTCCGCCACATGTGCGACGCTGGCGTATTATCGTTGCCGAGCCCTTCCTTGGGCTGTTTGAAATGCCGGCCAATCACGTCCTCGAACTGCTCAAGCTCGACTACCAGCCCTTCTTCGAAGGAATAGAGATCGTTGACGCAGATCATGCGGCCCGACATGTACCATTTATGGTTCTTCGCGCGCTCGTAATCGGCGACGATATAGGGCTCCGGCTTATAATCCTCGCCAAACATCCGGATATAGTTCGAGGGATATTCATAACCGACCGATTCATCGGGGAAGAAGCGCATGCATTGATGCGCCCGCACCGCCCAGCAGACCTCCTCATCGACATAGGGCTCGATCAGCTGCGCGCCCCAATAACCGTGATCGGACCGGATAAAGCCGGTCACCGCAACGTCATGCAGCAGGCAGGCCAGCACCATCTTTTCCGGCAACCCGTTCTTCTGCGCCAGATTGGCGCTTTGCAGCAGATGCTGCTGGTTTGGCGAAAAACGCAGTTTGAAGAAATCGATCAATGTCGGCGCGTCAGGCATTTCCGGCAGGCGCGGATCATCGCCCATCAACAGCGTCTTGCCTGAACCAACGGCAAACCCGTTGCCGAGCGATTGGTCGCCGTCGGCCAGATTGTACAGCAGGGATTTGGTGACGATCTGGTTACCGAGCGCGTTCATCTGTTGCTCTTCAAGCTCATCGGCACGTTCAGACAGGGTTTGTTTCTGGGTAGCCATGGCATTCCTCCTATGGCGCGGGTGGGATATCCCTCATCAAAGGACTGATATTGCCGCCGGTCAAGCTGTCTCGGGAGTTATTTACCAACCGCTGGCCTCTTCAGAAAAACGCCGCATGCAGTCGATATGCCCGTCGGGGGTCAACCCTTCCTCCATCGTATAGAGCTGCATATGCGTTGCGCCGAGGGCTTTCCAGGCATTCCACTCAGCGTGCCAGTCATCGGGCGTGCGGTTGGGAACAAACACGCGGCCCTCGATGCCGATATCCGTGGGATCGCGCCCGGCTTTGCGGGCATAGTCGCGCATTCGGGCGATGATCGCCGCAGGCTCGTCATAGCGGCGCGGCATAACCTCCGCATGGCCGCGCTGGTTGAGCGCCGGGAAGCGCGGAAACCAGCCATCGGCCAGCCTGCCGACCCGTTCTATCACCGGCTCCGCCATGCCGCCGAGCCAGAGCGGGATCGGCCGCTGCACCGGCAGGGGGTTCAACCCGGCATCGTGGATTTCGTGCCACTCGCCTGTGAAATTGACCAGCTCCTCGGTCCACAGCTTGCGCAGCAGGATGATCTGTTCTTCGATCATCCGCCCGCGCGTCCGCCAGTCTCGGCTGAGCCCGGCATACTCGACCGGGTTCCAGCCGACCGCGACGCCGAGCCGCATCCGTCCACCCGACAGCACGTCGACCTCCGCCGCCTGTTTGGCGACCAGCAGGGTTTCGCGCTGCGGCAGGATCATGATGCCGGTGGCAAATTCCAGCGTCGTGGTGCAGGCTGCGAGATAGCCGAACAGAGAGAACGGCTCGTGGAACATCTGCTCGTGTGTATAGAGCATGCGGAATGAATCATGGACGGCAGGATCGGCGCCGAGCACATGGTCGAACGGCGCAATATGGGCATAGCCAAGCTCTTCGGCGGCCTGGGCGAAATCACGCAGCACATGCGGATCGGCGCCGATTTCGGTCTGGGGAAAGACCACGCCGGTTTGCAAAGATGTCGGCACACTCATGCGAACGCCTCCGGCAGCTCTTCCCGCACCCGGCGGATGATGTCGATGTGATCCTGCGGTTTCTCAAGCCCGCCCTGGATCGTATAGACATTGATATGGCTCGCACCGATATCGCGCCACGAGTTGTACTCCGCCCGCCACTCGTCGGGCGTCCGCCCCGCCACATTGATACGCCCCTCAAACCCGATGGCGGCGGGATCGCGCCCGGCCTCGCGCGCGTAGCCGTGCATCCGGGCAATGAGATCTTTCGGGTCCTGGAGATTGCGCTCCAGCCCGACCTTCATCAGGCGGGGATCGAGCGACGGGAATTTGGGAAACCAGCCATCGCCCATCCGGCCAATCCGTTTCAGTACCGGTTCCGCCATGCCGCCGAACCAGATCGGGATATGTTTCTGTACCGGCAGCGGGTTGATGCCGGCGGCGTGGATCTGCTCCCACTCACCATCGAACTCAACCAGCGGATCGGCCCACAGC
>JBLHKG010000282.1:0-4351 GCA_047619835.1 Alphaproteobacteria bacterium | reverse complement strand
ACCGTTTCTCTCTTGGCTCCGAAGACGACGCCAAACGGGCCGAGGCCGCCGTCAAAGCCGGTGATTTCCGCGTCGTGTCGATTGAGCGCAAATCAGTCGCCCGCAATCCGATGCCTCCCTTCACCACCTCAACGCTGCAGCAGGAAGCCTCGCGCAAGCTCGGCTTTTCGGTATCCCGCACGATGCGGGCGGCGCAGCGCCTTTATGAAGGCATCGATATAGGCGGAGAAACGGTCGGCCTCATCACCTATATGCGGACCGACAGCGTCGTCATGTCCCAGGAAGCGGTCGCGGGCTGCCGCTCGCTGATTGGCCGGCAATTCGGACCCGATTATGTGCCGGCAGAGCCGAACGTCTATCGCACCCGGTCCAAGAATGCCCAGGAAGCGCATGAGGCAGTCCGGCCGACCGACCCGTCCCGCCAACCGCGAGACGTCTCCGGTTATCTCGACGAAGATGGCCGCAGGCTCTACGAGCTGATCTGGAAGCGCGCCATCGCGAGTCAGATGAACAGAGCGCAGCTCGAACAGGTAGCCATCGATTCGGCCGATCAGCCGCGCAAGACGATCCTGCGGGCAACCGGCTCCATCGTCGTCTTTGACGGATTCCTCAAGCTCTATCAGGAAGATCGCGACGATCCGGTCGATGATGACGAAAACGCCGAACGGATGCTGCCCAAAGTGTCGGAAAACGAGCAGCTGACAACCAATGCGGTTCGTCCCGAACAGCATTTCACCAAGCCGCCGCCGCGCTTTACCGAAGCGAGCCTGGTCAAACGGCTTGAAGAACTCGGTATCGGCCGGCCATCGACCTATGCATCGATCATTTCCGTTCTGCAGGACCGCGATTATGTGCGGCTCGAAAGCAAGCGTTTCACCCCGGAACATCGTGGCCGTGTTGTGACAGCCTTTCTGGAAGGATATTTCAGCCGCTACGTCCAGTACGATTTTACCGCCAATCTGGAAGACACGCTCGATCTGGTAGCGTCCGGCGAGGCAGACTGGAAAAGCGTATTGCGCGATTTCTGGGGTGCCTTCCACGCAAAAATCGAGGAAACCAGTTCACTTAAGATTTCCGATGTAATTGACACGCTCGATGCCGATCTCGGCCCACATTTCTTCCCCCATCGGGAAGACGGAACCAATGCCAGAACCTGTCCCGCCTGCAAGGCGGGCCGATTGGGACTCAAGCTGGGGCGCGGCGGACCTTTTATTGGCTGCAGCAACTATCCTGAATGTACCTTTACCCGCCCCCTGTCGGTGGTAACCGGCGACGGCGAAGACGATTCCGGCATGATCTTTCCCATCATGCTCGGCGAGGACCCCGAGACAGAGAAGGCGGTGTCGCTCCGCAAGGGGCCCTTCGGCTGCTATGTCCAGCTCGGCGAGCTCGAAGGCAAGGGGAAGAGCCAGATCAAGCCCAAACGGGCGACCCTGCCCAAGACCCACACCCCGACCGACGTGACGCTCGAAATTGCGCTCGCTCTGCTTGCCCTGCCACGCGATATCGGGCTTCATCCGGAGTCCGGCAAGATGATCGCCGCCGGTATCGGCCGCTTTGGGCCTTATCTGCGGCATGATGGCGGCTACGCCTCACTTGGCCCCGATGAAGACGTCCTCACCATCGGGCTTAATCGCGCCGTAACCTTGATCAATGAAAAACCTCCCAAGAAGGCCGGCGCTTCCACGGCACTGCGCGAGCTGGGCGATCATCCTGAAGATGGCAAACCGGTCGGCGTCTTTAAGGGCCGTTATGGTCCCTACGTGAAGCACGGCAAGAACAACGCATCGCTGCCCAGGACCTCGACCGAAGAAAGCATCACGCTTGATGAGGCGGTCGCGCTGCTCGCCGCACGCGCGGCAAAGGGTAAGAAGGCACCGGCAAAGAAGGCGCCGGCAAAGAAAGCGGCGGCAAAAAAATCCGGCGCAAAAAAGAAAGCGCCGCGTAAAAAAGCCGCAGGTAAAAAAGCCGCGGGCAAAAAGGCCGCTGCCAAAAAGGCCTCTGCAAAGACCAAGCCCCCTGGACCGGCGGACGCCGCTCCAGCTGCCTGAGCGTACCATTTCGATGGCGCGCACCCGCGAGTCGGGCGAACTCCCCACCAAGGAGGCCGTTCTTCAATTCATCAAGCAGCAGCGCTCCCCTGTCGGACGGCGCGAGATTGCCCGGGAATTCCGTCTCGATTCTGCCGACCGACAGCATCTTGTCGATCTGCTGGATGCGATGGAAGACGAAAAAATCATCCATCGCGCCCGCAACCGGCGCTACAGCACAGGCGCAGAAATTCCGTCGGTTAGCGTTCTGGAGGTAACAGGGCTCGACAAGGATGGTGAACCTGTAATGTCCATCGTCGGTCAGGACGAAGCGGCCCCGGCGATAAAAATCCACCTGGCGCGCGGACACCAGCGTGGACGCGCGCCGGGAATTGGCGACCGCGTCCTCGCCCGGCTTGATCGTAAAAGCGACAATTATTACGTCGCCCATGTCATGCGCCGGCTTGAGACGCCTTCCTCCCGGGTATTCGGAATTTTTCGGACGGATTCGCGCGGCGGACAAATCCAGCCCGCCAGCAAGCGCCTCAAATCGAATTTTCACGTGGCAGCGGGTAACACAGGCGGCGCAGAGGACGGTGAATTCGTCGCAGCCGACGTGGTTCGGGGCCGATTATTCGGCATGCCCATCGCAAAAATTACTGAGCGGATCGGCGCGGCCAATGAGCCCGCAGCCATCACGCGACTGGCCATCGCCAGCAACGACATTCCTGAAGAATTCTCGCCTGAAGCAATTGCTGAGGCGGACGCCGCCTTGGAAGCACCGTTGGCGGCGCGCGCCGATCTGCGCGATGTGCCGCTGGTCACCATTGACGATGAAACCGCGCGCGACTTCGATGACGCGGTATGGGCAGAGCCGGATTCGACGCCCGGCAACGAGGGAGGATGGCACCTCATTGTCGCGATTGCCGACGTCGCCTGGTATGTCCGACCCAACAGCGCCCTCGACCACAGCGCACATCAACGCGGCAATTCGGTTTATCTGCCGGACAAGGTCATCCCGATGCTGCCCGGGGCGCTTTCCAACGGATGGTGTTCGCTGAAACCCGACGAAGACCGACCCTGTGTCACGGTCGATGTATGGATCGACGCCAGCGGCAACAAGCTACGCCACAATTTCCGCCGGGCGCTGATGCGCTCTGCTGCTCGGCTGACCTATAACCGCGTACAGGCAGTTCAGGACGGTGAACAAATAGACGGAGCCTCGCCGCCGGACGGGCTCCTTGATGCACTCTATGGCGCCTTTGCCTCCCTGTTCAAACAGCGCATCGCCCGCGGAACAATCGATCTCGATTTGCCGGAGCGTCGAGTGGTGCTGAACACAGACGGGACGATCAAAGCGGTTGAGACACGAATTCGCCACGACAGCCACCGGCTGATCGAGGAATTCATGATCCTGGCCAATGTCTGCGCCGCGGAAACCCTTGAGGAGAAAGGGCAGCCCTGCATGTATCGCATCCATGACGATCCTGCCCCCGACCGGGTCGTCGCGCTGCGACAATATCTGGAAACCCTGGGCCTCTCCCTACGCGGTGGACAGGCGGTCAGGCCGCGTAATTTCGCGCAGCTTATTGGCATGATGAAGGACCGGAAGGATGCCGACGGCATTCAAACGGCAATTCTTCGCTGTCAGGCGCAGGCTGTATACGGCCCGGACAATCTCGGTCATTTCGGGCTGGCGCTTCGCAATTACGCGCATTTCACATCACCCATTCGGCGTTATTCCGACCTGCTTGTGCATCGTGCGTTAATCCGGGGGCTGGGTCTCGGCGACGGTGCGCTCGAGGAAGGGGCCGGCGACAAATTCCCCGAAATCGGCACCCATATCTCTATGACCGAGCGGCGCGCGATGGCGGCGGAACGTGATGCATTTGATCGTCTTTCGACGCTTTACCTTGCGGATCGAGTCGGCGCGCGTTTCGACGCGCGCGTTACCGGCGTGGAGCGCTTTGGACTATTTGTCGAGCTGATGGAAACCGGCGCCAATGGGCTGTTGCCGGTCTCATTGCTGGGTGACGAACGCTTTGAATACGATGCCCGTCTTGCCGCCCTGGTCGGTCAGGCAACACAGCAGAAATATGCTTTGGGCGACCGTATCGAGGTCAAATTGTCAGAGGCGGATCCCGCCACCGGCAAGCTCGCATTTACACTCGCCGATGGAAATGCCGGGGGGCGGCGGCAACCGGCAGCGAATCATCGGCCCCGAAATAGCGGCGCCGGCCACCGTCGCGGCGGAGGCCCCTCGCGGAAACGTCGGAATTGACGGCGGCTTCTCGTCGAAGTCCTTGATTCGTTGGGGCGAG
>JBLHKG010000281.1:0-4355 GCA_047619835.1 Alphaproteobacteria bacterium | reverse complement strand
CATGATGATTCTACGCTTTACTGGATCGACCCGGAAAAGCGCGGAATACTGCCGCTCGACAAGTTTCATATACCGCGTCGTCTGCGCCGGACACTGCGCCGGGACCAGTTTGAAATCCGCTGCAATACGGCCTTTGAGACCGTCATCCGGCTCTGCGCCGAACCAGCGGACGACCGCTCGGAAACATGGATCAATGAAGAAATTATCCGCCTTTATGTAGATCTTTATGAGATGGGCCGTGCCCATAGCGTAGAGGCATGGCTTGACGGACAACTCGTCGGCGGCCTGTACGGCGTATCCCTCGGCGCTGCCTTTTTCGGAGAAAGCATGTTCAGCCGGGTCGCTGACGCGAGCAAGGTAGCGCTTGTCCACCTCGTGGCCCGGCTTCGAAAAGGGGGATACCAGTTACTGGACACACAGTTCGTCACCACGCATCTGGGGCAGTTCGGCACCGTAGAGATCCAACGCGCCGGCTATCGCCAGATTTTAGCCGGCGCGCTCGACGTCAATGCCACGTTTCATTCTGAGCTGGATGACAGCGAACTCGAAGCATTTATACAGTCGACGACCCAGACATCATAAACGGGATGCTCAAGCGCCGATAAAGACGGGCTGGAGGACAACATCCATCCGGTAAAATCACGACGCGGCGCCTCACCGGGCCGGACATCGTCGATTTCCAGAAAAGCAGCATTTTCTGGCGGCTCCTCGGGCGGCGTCTTGCTGCAGGTCCGGACGGTCACCCGGAGCGTCCCGAACCGAACCGGCTTGTCGATCGGCGCTTCAAAAGTAGAAATTCGGGCGGTGACTTTATCAAGCCCCTGCAGCACGGCCCCCTGCTGGGCCAGCGCCGGCGTCGCAAACAGGCCCGTAAAAGCCAGACTGAACAACAGTGTGCGCATAATTTTCATTAAACGGCCTCATTCGGGCCAAGTTCAGGCCGGATAGCGGCAAAACGAAGGCGTACGTAATCTGCAACCCACTCCCTGATATCGCCGGGCAGCGGCGTGGGACGCGGAATCAACTCGATGGAACGAATTTCGAAGCCTCTTGCCTCCAACCTGGCCTGGTATTCATCAGGGTCTGGAAAATACCACGGATAGGCCGATTTTGAATCCAGCCCGCGCCTGGTCAGCTCATCGGAAAGTGCACTGGAAATACACGCCACATTGCCGGCGCCGCCCATCTCACCCATCAGACGCCCCCCGGTCGGAGCGCCCGCCACATGCCGTCAATCACCAGATCGGGCCGGCGCATCCAGTGAAGCGCCCCGTCACCGCAGCCCAAATCGAGAATACGTTCTCCAGCACGAGGAGAGAGCATGTCGAGCAAAGCTTCTCCGAGTTCCGCAACGAAACGGGCGTTACGGGCATATCGGTCTGCAATCCAGCGCTGATGTGCGGAACCAGAGGCCATCGATCTAGTGTCCTGATTCTCAAACTCATGGCATCCAGGATTGCTTGTCCCGTTCTCTGGGTAGGAAGGGCCGCGCCGGCGATGCCGAAGCATCAGCAAGCGGTTCTGACGCCCTCCAGAGGGCGGGACAAGCGACCCGCAGGACGGGCTATCCGGTCTCTCGGACATCGTCGTGCGACCCTTGTGATGCTTCGGCATCACGGCGCCCCACACTCCTTGCCGAAAAACCGGATAGCCCGTCCTGGATACCATGAGCTTGAGAATCAGGACGCTATGGCATTTTCGGCAGGGCCGGTTCCTTGTCGCCGCCCTTCGATTCCTTCTTGCCAGTCTGACTAAACAGCATCCGGCCAACCAGGGAAACGATGTCGACGGAGCCCTGGGTGTACTGGATCTCGCCGCCCGCCGGCAGCATGTCCTCCTCGCCACCCGGCGTGATCGAGAGATATTTGTCGCCCAGCAAACCGTCCGAAGCTATTCTCGCCGAGCTGTCACGGGGCAATTTTACCTCCGGGCGGACGTCGAGCGTCAACACAGCCAGATAGGTGTTGGGATCCAGCGCCTGCTTGGTGACGGTGCCGATTTTGATGCCGCTCATGCGAACGTCGCTGCCTTCGGTCAGACCGTCAATCCGGTCGAACTTCCCTATCAAAGAGTAACCATCGACCGTCTTCAATCCGGCCCGCGAATAGGCAAATACAAGAAATACAATTGCCACCCCGAGCACGACGGCGCCCATCAACGTTTCAACAAGATTGCGACCCATAGGAAGGCTCCTATCAAACTAAATTGGGAAAAATCATCGAAATCATGCGGTCAGGATGGCTTCCAGGGCTGATAGTCTCCCGTCGCCCGGTCTCTCTTGCCAGCGCCCAGGACGTCACCGGGCGGGCGGTAAGCCGCAAGTGTGCCGGTGAGGTTTTCCTGATGGTCCACCTGCCAGGGTCTGCGGACATCCTCGCCTGTCGGAGGCGACGCCCCGTCACGCCCATGTAACCAGCCATGCCACTCCGCCGGAACACTGGATGCCTCAGCGCGCCCCTTATAGACGACCCACCGGCGCTTGCGCTTGCCGTCACGTTTGCCACGGTCCGTGTAATACCGGTTACCCCCGGTGTCAGTGCCAACGAGCTCTCCGTTAAGCAGAGTGAACAATCGCGTTCCCAGCGTCATTTTATGATCAGGCTCCACATTTTTTGCCAGTCTCGGCAAGATGATCTTCGCTCATTACCATATGGAAAAGATTATATCACATGCTGCGGAGACCACGTCCAGCAGCTTTCCCGTCGCTTTTGTAAATCACCTTCCGTCTGAGATTCCACAACATCTGGTAACCAAACCATATTTTTCTCAAAATATGGTTGATTTCCCAATATATTGGGTATAAACAGATTTTGCCCCCCAGATTTGGGGCGTGCCGTGGGATACAGTTAGCGTAGTAGAGTTGAGTATCAGGCGGGAAAGTTCGGGAGGCACAACCTTCTGGGGGGACCAAACCAGTCAAAGGCGAAGAGACTGGATTGGAAAAGGAACCAAATTGGGACACGTATTCTTGCATGCCTGTCCCGGAAAGGTCGGGGCCAGTGCAGATAACCCGACGCCACACAACGGTTGGCAGCGCGCCTTTTAGCGGCGCAGCACTCCGGATTTTTTCTGCAAAACCTGGGTTAAGCACCTCAACCGAACACCCCCATTCGAGCCAACATACGGAATTCGCCACGGAATTCGCCATGGAATTCGCCACGGATTTCGATATCGAAGTCGCGGAAGCCTGGTCGATCGAAGCTGCGGAGCTTCTCGAAGACCGCTGCCTGGTTCCAACCGGCATTCCCGTTTACCTGAAAAAAATTCGTGAAAACGACGTCCCTTCATGGTTATGGCGGCACACCGCCGACCGGGAAGCACTCGAGCGGCTGGGGCCGGCAGACCGGACGAGACCCGAAACCGGATTGCCGGCGATTGTCACCCGTATTGCCGGCGGCTGGGCCTATCAGGGTTGGAAAAGCGGCTATTTCGAATCAGACGGGGATGCGCGGGCATTTTATGACGAAATACGCTGGCTTCTGTTCCACCAGCATCTGTCGCCGGAATTAGCTGTCTGGCGTCACGAAGGCGTGTTCTGGGCATACGGGATCGAAGCGACTCCCGGCGGCGCCATCACCGACTATCGAACCGGCGGCATGCGCGCTATTGGCCCGGATGATAACCCGCCGCATGGCGCGGTCATTAACAGCGTCGATACAGGATCCGAGAGCGACGGCGGCCTCTGGGATCTGTTCCAGCGCGAAAGCACCCAGCGACACGCGGGCTGTGTGCTCGGCGTTAATCTCAGCGCGCCTGATTCAGGTTTTTCCACCAAGGCGGCATTCGAAATCGATGCCGCTGCGTCCCGCGTATCCAAATCCGCATCGGGCCTGCGGGCAATGTCGCGCCGCCTGACCGTCGACGCCACAGACGATGATTCAACATCTATCCTGCGGCAACACGGCTGTAGCGACGCGACGACCGATCTTTCGGAGGCCGGACGCACGCTCGCTCATCGGCATCTGACGGCGATCACGGATGCCTGTCAGGCCGGGGGCTCGGCTCGCGTGCTCGACCCCAGAAAAAATTCGGCTCTGCGATTTGCGATTTCCGCAGCCCGTGGCGCCTTGGTGCCGGAAGCCATGATCGACCGACTGTTGCGCCTGCTGGATGCCGGAACGTCGTTTGTGATTGAAGATCTGCTGGGATCGCCACGCCAACGGCGGTACCAGGATGACACAACAATTGTGGTGCGGGCGGAAGACACTTTTCTGGATCTGGCGGTAAATGAGGACAAACGGGCGGCGGCGGTTCTGGATGCCGCATCGCTCGCGGCGTGGACCAAAGGATCCTGCGGCCTGCATTTTGCCACCACAACCAATAGCTGGAATACTTGCCCGGATAGCGAAATCATT
>JBLHKG010000280.1:0-4356 GCA_047619835.1 Alphaproteobacteria bacterium | reverse complement strand
GTAACAAAGTTCTGTCAAACCCTTGATTCGCCCGAATAATACCCGATGCAGGTGCTTTTACAAGTTGATTTCGAGTTATTGAATCACGCCGATCATTGTAATACTTCCCTATCGCTTGCCAAGGGGCACCATTTTAAGTACGTTCCGCCGTCCTTTCCCGGCAGGGACAGGGATTCCCCGTCAGCGGGGACATGCGCGCCCGTAGCTCAGCTGGATAGAGTACTAGACTACGAATCTAGGGGTCGGGAGTTCGAATCTCTCCGGGCGCGCCAACTTTTTCTTACTCACTGTTTCCCCCCCTCCAGCGCGGCCACCATCGCCTTATAGCGCCGCAGCATCGCCACAAAAACGATGGCCGTTACCACGCCGCCGCCGATCATGGCGGTCTGTAGCCCGATCTGTTCGGCGGCGACGCCGATGATGACCGCGCCGAGCGCGGGCGCGCCGCGATGCACGACGCCATATAGGCTCATCACCCGGCCCCGCATCGCGCCATCGACCGAGTTCTGCATCATGATCTGGGTGCTGGTGCCGGCCAGCGTCACGGCGGCGCCGACCAGGAAGGTTCCCAGCAACCCGACCCAGATGATCTGGGTCGCGCACACGATGAATACGCCAATGACGCCGAGCAGCATGGCGCTGAAGGTAATGCGCGTGGTCCCCTGGATCGCGCCGCGCGCCGCCATCCAGACCCCGGCGATGATCGCGCCGGCCCCGCTGATCGCCGAAAAGAAGGCGAATCCCTCCACGCCGGCCTGAAAAACCCCATCGGCAAGACCCGGCAGCAGCTCGAGAAACGGTTTAACCCCGATGGCGGCGGCGGCCAGCAATATCAGCGCCGGGCCGATGCCGGGATGGCGGGCGGCGTAGCGAATTCCCTCCGTCGTCTGGGCGAATACGTTGCCGCCCCTGCCAAGAGATTCATTTCGCACCCGATGGATCCGGAACATGCAGAAGACGAACACCGCATAGCAGATTGCGTTGAACACAAATGTGGCGCCGGTGCCGAGCAGGCTGATCATGCCGGCGGCAATCATCGGCCCCACCACCCGTGCCATGTTGTAGATCGACGAATCGATGGCGATGGCGGCGGGCACATACTCCGCCTCCATGAGGTTGGGCACCAGCGCCAGACGAGCTGCCGTCGAGAAGGCCAGGACGATGCCGAGAACGAGGGTCAGCGCAAATAGAGACCATATCTCGATCAGCCCTGAGAAGGTCAGCGCCGCCAGCAGGCACGCGTGAATTCCCGCCAGTGTCTGGCACAGCCGCGACATATTCAGCCGGTCCACGCGATCGGCGATAACTCCCGCAAAGGGTGTGATCAATACGGTGGGGAACAGATCGGCGAAGGCGATCGCGCCGAGCCAGAAATTCGACCTGGTGAGCTCCCAGGTCAGCCAGCCGATGGCGATTTTCTGCGCCCACATGCCGACCAGCGCGATGGTTTGCCCGCCCATGTACCAGGAGAAATTAGGCTGGTGCCACAGCTCGGCGAAGCTTGAGAAATAGGCAGTACGGGCCATCGGGCGGAAACCTGCCTCGCGCGGTCGAAACTGAATTTATGTTGACCGGCGGTGAGTTGAAAAATTGATGACGGCGCGGCGATGCGTGCGAGCCCGGCATTAGAGCATATTCCGGTCAGGTCACACCAGTCCGCTGGCCGGGCTAATCGGTCTCGTCTGGTCGGTAATCTTCCAACAAGGCTTGACCGCGTAAAGGCATTTTCAGAATATTATCCATTCCAATGGGGAGAGCCCCCACATGACAAGTGGGGAAAGCGGCACTATCGTTGCGCCAAATAACAGGGCCAACGACAGGGAGAGCCGGTCATGGACGATATTGTGCGCAGCCTCGATCAGCTGGATGCCCGGCTTGGCGAAATGGCCAATGCCCAGTTTGATTCGCCGCAATACAGAAAAATTCTGTCGCTGCCGCTGACGCGTGAGCGGGCGCAGATATACATTCTGCAGCGCGCCTATTTTCATCTGAACCGACGCGATTGCTGGGCCTATGTCCAGGCGGCGGCGCCGTTCGACATCAAGGTGATGATCTGGGATCACGAGCGCGAGGAGCTGGCGGGCGACGAAGCAAGAGGCCTGCCGGACCACTACACGCTCGGTCAGCAGGAGGGGGGCTCGGTCGGGCTTGTGCCGGAGGATTTCATCAACACGCCGCCGCTCGACGGGACGATGGCCTGTTGCAGCGCATGGATCCATATAGCCAAGGACAGGCCCTGGCTGGAAGCCCTGCCGGTCTGCGCCGTGACGGAAATCAGCAACTCCGACGAAATCTGTGTCGGGGGTGGGTTTGCGCGGCGTATGGCCACGAAAATGACCAATGAACTCGGTATTCCGCTCAAGAAACAGGCGTCCAACGCGGAGCATGTCGTGCTCGATATTGAGCATGCCCATCTGTTGATGCAGGCCGCCCGGCTCTACGCGCACACCGAAGCGGATTTTGCGCTGATCCTCAAAGGCGCCGCCGAAAGCCTGCGGGTCGAGCGGGTGTTCAAGGGCGTGCTCGGCGATGCCATGGCGGCCCTGCCGGGGCCCGTCTGAGATGAGCAACGCCAGTAATACCAGACACCATCTGGGATACAACAATCTGCGCGAATGGCTGCATCAGGCCGAGCAGATGGGTGAACTCGTCGACGTAGACGGCGCCAGTTGGGAAGAAGAGATCGGCCTGTTCACCGATATTCTGCAACATGACGACACGGCGCCTGCCGTCATGTTCGATAATATACCGGGTTATCCCAAAGGCTTTCGCGTGCTGTGCAATTCCTTCGGTGGTCAGCGCAAGAACACGATTCTCGGCTTTCCGACCGAGCTCGACAAGGTCGAGCTGAGCGAAGCGTTTTTGACCGAGTATCGCGAGATTGTCGACAAGGCGATTCCCTATGAGATCGTCGAGGACGGCCCGGTGATGGAAAATGTCCTGACCGGCGATGATATCGATCTTTACCGGTTTCCGACGCCGGTCTGGCACGAAGGCGATGGCGGACGCTATATCGGTACCGGGTGCTTCAACGTGACCCGCGACCCCGAGGAGGACTGGATCAATCTCGGTACCTACCGGGTGATGATCCAGAGCAAGAATTCCCTCGGCTTTTACATCTCACCCGGCAAGCATGGCCGTTTGCATCGCGACAAATATATGGCGATGGGCCAATCGATGCCGGTGTGTCTGGTGATCGGCGCCGACCCGTTCACCTTTCTGACGGCCTGCAATTCGCTGCCTTACGGGGTGTGTGAATATGATGTTTCGGGCGCCTATCGCGGACGACCGCTCAAGGTCATGACCAATCCCGACATCACCGGCCTGCCGTTCCCCGCAGATGCCGAGATTGTCATTGAAGGCTTCGTACATCCCGGCAACACGAAGGACGAAGGGCCGTTCGGCGAATGGACCGGATTCTTCGGCAGCAAGGTCAATGACGCGCCGGTGATCGACGTCAAAGCGATCTATCACCGCAACGATCCCATCATTATGGGCTGCCCACCGCAACGTCCGCCGGGGGAGAACTCACGCTATCGGGCGATCATGCGGTCGGCGCTGCTGCGGGAAGAAATCCAGAATGCCGGTGTGCCGGATGTTCAGCGGGTCTGGTGTCACGAGGTCGGCGGCAGCCGCATGTTCATCGCCGTTTCGGTCACCACACGCTATCCCGGGCATTCGACCCAGGTTGGGCAGATCGCCTCGCAATGCGGCAGCGGCGCCTATGCCGGAAAATATGTCGTGGTAGTGGATGACGATGTGGACCCGGCTAATCTCGATGAGGTGATCTGGGCGATGGCGTTGATTTCCGATCCGGCGACCTCGATCGACATCATCACCGGTGCGCGCTCGACGCCGCTCGATCCCTCGATACCACCCTGGCAAAAGGCGCAGAAGAATTACACCAATTCCCGGGCCATCATCGATGCCTGCCGACCGTTCCCATGGAAGGATCAATACCCCACCGTTAACGGGCCAACTGCCGAAGCGACCGCAAGGGTGCGCGCCAAGTTCGGCCATTTGCTCAAATAGTAACAAAGATAAAAAAACAGGAGAACAATTGTGACTGACCAGATTTTGAGCCTTGAGGCCCTTGAAGCAAAACTGTTTGCCATGGCCAACGAACAGTTCGAGTCGAGGGAGTACCGGCATCTTTTCTCAATTCCGCTCACCCTCGATTCTGCCCGCCATTATATTCAGCAGCGCCAGCATTTCGTGTTTAACCGCCGCTGTTGCTGGGCTGCGGTGCAATCCAGCGCGCCGTTCGACGTCAAGGGAATGATATGGGAGCACGAGCAGGACGAGCTGCAGGGCGACGCGGAACGCGGCGTCGCGGATCACTACACGCTCGGCATT
>JBLHKG010000279.1:0-4358 GCA_047619835.1 Alphaproteobacteria bacterium | reverse complement strand
GCGGCCAATAAGAAGCCGCCGATAAGCGCGGACGGGCGCGCGCCGGATCGTTTGAGGATGGTGAGCGCTATACGCCGGTGAAGATTCCAGCGTTCCAGCCCCAACGCGAGCAGGAAGCCGCCGAGAAAAAGGAATATCAGGGGGCTCGCATAGGGTGCCGCCGCGTCGTTAAGGGATGAAACCCCGGAAAGCGGAAAGGCGACAATCGGCACCAGCGCTGTAACCGGGATCGGCAGCGCCTCGGTAATCCACCATAGCGCCATAAGCGCGGCGATGCCGGCAACATGCCACGCCGTCGGCGACATATTTTCCGGCGGGGGTAACAGGCTTGTGACTGCAAACAGGGAAAGGCCGAGTATTATGGCGGCTATCTGCCGGTAGGATTGGCCGGTGCGATTGATATGTTCAGCCGGTTTAAAGGGCAAATACTCTTCCTCGGTTCGAATAATGATACGGTCGTCTTCGTCGTCAGCCTAAGGCCAGATACCACGCTGCAGCGTCACGTTGGCTACGTGGCGGATCGCGAGGATCAGCGCTGCGGTCCGAAGGTCGCGCGACAGGTCAGGCGTTGAAACCGCACTTGTATCCTCTGCCTCGCAGTCGGCCTTCGCAATCTGCGGTGCATTGAGATTGCGCCAGCACGCCACCACTGTATCGACCGCCCTCCCCATCTTGCGCCTGAGTTCCGCGTTTACTCTTTCCAGACTCCAGTCCTGATTTTCGGTGTTTTGCACCCATTCGAGATAGCTCACCGTGACGCCGCCCGCATTTGCCAGGATATCAGGCAGCACGATGATCCCGTGTGTTTCCTTGTTGTTGGCGACAGCCGCGAGATCGAGGCCTTCAGCATCATGGATTCCGCCCTCCGTATCGCTTACCGCTATGACTGTGGCGCCGGCTGCGGCAAAGGATTTTGCCGCCACAGATCCAACATTGCCGAAGCCCTGGATCCCGGCGCCTTATCGTGGATCGATCACCGGACCGGGGCTGACCGCGACATCGTCCTGGGTGGCAACGTCCGGGGTTCCATAGGTGGCGAAGCTTTCCGGCAGGCTGGCCCCCCAGTATACGCCGCCCTCGCGATTTTCCTCGTCCCAGATGACCGGTTCGAAATCGGGAGCGAGAACAAAGAACCCGCTGGTATACACCTCGACCCGGTTGCCGCCGGGCTCATAGGAATAGAGGTAGAACGCCTGCGAATTATTGTGGCGCGATGGACCGGCCTCAATTGCGATGTTGTTTTCGCGGAAGATATCGGCGGCGCGCAGGACATCGTCGCGGTTGTCGACCCACAGGGAAAAATGATGTAACCGCCCGCTGAGCGCACGTGAATCTCGGACATAGGCGATCTCATGATGGACCGCGTTGGAGCTGAGCCACGAGCCGATTTCGGTGGCGCCGTCATCAAAGCGGATCTGTTCGCGGAGCTGCAGGCCAAGCGCCTGTTCGACAAAAAGGCGGTTGGCCGGGACATCCTTGCAGAGAAGCGCCAGATGATCGGTTTTGCGGACGCCTACGCCGCGACCGGAATAGCGCATCGGCTGGTTGCGCAATGCCGAGCGCAGCCCGGCGGGAGGATCGTATTTTTCTTCCTCGTAATAGATCTCCATCGGATGCCCGTCCGGGTCGGTAAAGCTGTAGCTGCTGCCGTGGCCGTAATCGCCATTGGTCCAGCCGATGCCGCGCCCGGCATCCTCGATGGCCCGTACCCGCCGCTCAAGCGCCTGCTGGCTGATCGTGCGCCACGCGACATGGCCGATGCCCGCCTGTGCGGCTTCGGTCAGTTTCAGCGTGGCGGCAGCATAGTCGCCATACCCCCGGAGATAGACGGATCGGGCTTCCCGATGGGCAATTTCCATCCCCAGTAAATCGCGAAAATACCACAGGCTTTCCTCCGGTTTGGGCGTCAGCAATTCAACATGGCCAAGATGGGCAATGTCGCGGATCGGTTCCTGTGGCATGATCGTTTTCCCGGTTCTGCGGCGTGGTCGTTCTCCATTGCCATCGTCGGAGTATTCGGACCCGGTATCCTTGATACAGATCAAGCCAGGCGCGGCGTGGCTCCCTATAGGTTATAGTCCTCACAGGACGGGTCGATCGGAGCGCGGATTTGTCGGAAGGAAACAGTCTTAGACGGTCGATTTCGCTGCCGCTGCTGACGCTCTATGGCCTCGGCACAACCATCGGCGCCGGCATTTTCATCCTGACCGGAAAGGTGGCGGGCGAGGCCGGGGCCTTTGCGCCACTGGCCTTTCTTCTGGCGTCCCTGCTGGCCGGCTTCGCCGCCCTGTCCTTCGCCGAAATGGCGTCGCGCTTCCCGGAGAGCGGCGGCGAGGCGGTCTATATCAAGGAAGGGCTGGGTTCCGACCGTCTGGCTGTGCTGACGGGCTTGCTGGTGATCCTGGCTGGGTTGGTTTCTACCGCAACTATTATCGTCGGTTTCTCAGGGTATTTCAGCGAATTGATTGCGCTGCCGGCACCGGCATCAAAAATCGGCGTTGCCATTGTTCTGGGACTGATTGCGTTCTGGGGCGTGCGCGAATCTGTGTCCATCGCGGCGTTCATTACTGTCGCGGAGATCGGCGTGCTGGTCGTCATAATCGGATTTGGTGTGCCGCAACTGGATCCTGAAATTATGAGGAGCGCCCTCCATTCCCAGCCAGCCGATTTGGCTGCCGGGGTCGGCGTGCTCTCGGGGGCAATGCTGGCCTTTTATGCCTTTATCGGTTTCGAGGACATCGTCAACGTGGCGGAGGAAACTCAGGACGCGAAGCGCAACGTGCCGCGCGCGATCATAATAACGCTGGTCGTGACAACGATTCTTTATGCGCTTGTCTCCATTATTGCCGTTAGCCTGTCGCCAATCGCCGAGCTTGCCGCCAGCGCTGCGCCGCTGACGTTTCTGTTCGAGCGGATCAGTGGGTTGCCCGGTGAGACCATCAGCGTGATCGCGATTTTTTCCGTCCTGAATGGCGCGCTGATCCAGATCATCATGGCGTCGCGTGTGTTTTACGGGCTATCGCGCCGGGGGTGGTTGCCGGGATGGCTCGGCGCCATTCACCGACGGACACAGACGCCGGGCAATGCCATCATTGTCTGCGTCCTGGCCGTCGCCATCCTCGCCACCCTGTTTCCAATCGAGGGACTCGCCCGGGTGACGTCGGTGATCACGCTGACAATCTTTGTCCTGGTTGCCGTCGCGCTGATTCAGCTGAAGCGGAAATCCGGCAACGCGCCGCCGGGAATTTTCACCGTGCCGTTCTGGCTCCCGGTCGTCAGCGTTGTGTTGATCGGGTTTCTGCTTGTCTTTGAAGGTGTCCGGCGGCTGGTATGGTGATTTGATGTATATCAAGGACAGGAAAGGGATTATTGCCATTCTGGTCGAGTAATTGTGTCCAAAACAGGAAATCTCTCGTGATCGAACCGAACAAAGCTGTGCCAGACTCTTCACCGGATGAGGCCCTGGATGCCTACCGCCCGGCGCGGATCGCGGAGCGCATTGAGGCGGCCGGCGTTGCCAAAGCAAATCTTGGCCTGCTTGAAACCCTGACGCTGTCGATACTTGCCGGCGCGTTTATCGCATTTGGCGCCATGTTCTACACGGTGGTGGTTACTGATACCGGCCTGGGGTTTGGACCAACCCGACTTCTCGGCGGGCTCGCATTTTCACTCGGGCTGATCCTCGTGGTGGTGGCGGGCGCGGAGCTTTTTACCGGCAACAATCTGATTGTCATGGCGTGGGCCGATGGCCAAATCGGGTTGGGTGCGCTGCTCCGCAATTGGGGGATTGTCTATGGCGGCAACTTCCTGGGCGCTGCCGCGTCGGCGATTCTTATCCACTGGTCGGGTACGCTGGCCATGCAGAATGGCGCCGTCGGCGAAACCGCGCTTGCCATTGCGGGTGCCAAGGTCTCACTGACGATCGAAGAGGCCTTTGTGCGGGGTATCCTGTGCAATGCGCTGGTGTGCCTCGCGATCTGGCTGTCCTATGCGGCAAGACGGGTCTCCGGCAAGATTCTCGCGATTGTCTTTCCCATCACCGCCTTTGTCGCACTTGGCTTTGAGCACAGCGTCGCCAACATGTATTTCATCCCGGTCGCCATCATGCAAAGCGGCGGGGTGACGGTGGGCGATCTTCTGTACAATCTGGTCCCCGTCACGCTGGGCAACATCGTCGGCGGCGCAGGATTTGTCGGGCTGGTCTACTGGATTGTCTATTGCCGCAGCGACGGGACCGAAGAATAGGGTTGGATCCCGCATTTGCGGGCGGTGCGTTGCGCCACCCCGCACGCGATCGGAGTGCCGACTGATGGAACAGCAGGAGATCATTGTGCGACTGTCGGCAGGCGAGGGCTTTG
>JBLHKG010000278.1:0-4365 GCA_047619835.1 Alphaproteobacteria bacterium | reverse complement strand
ATTGTCGTCCATGATTCAGGGTCGCTTATTTGCAGTAACCCGGTGGCGGACAGCTGAGCCTGCGCTTGAGTTGACTCTGGCAGCGGACTAGATTCTTGCCGTGGCGTTGCGCCAGAAAACTAAGGATTGTTGAACAGATGTCCTCTTCAGAATTGCCTCCGATGACCCATGATGAATATTACGATCTGGCTGCACGGGTTCTGCCCGGGGCGGGGCTTGGCGGGTATTCGCTGCCGGATGATGTGCGGTTTGTGATTCAACGAGGCGAGGGCGGCCGCCTGCAGGATGTGCGCGGCCATTGGTATATTGACTATGTCGGTGGCGCAGGGGCCCTGATCCTTGGACACGCACACCCCGACGTAATCGCCGCGGTACAGGACGCCGTGCCGAAAGGGCTGCATTTTTTCGGGACCCTCAACGAATATTGTATCCGGCTCGCCGAGCAGCTGGTCGACGCAATTCCCTGTGCCGAAAAAATCGCTTTTTCCACAACCGGCTCGGAGGCGACGTTTTATGCCATGCGGATCGCGCGGGCCTATACCGGCCGGAGCAAAATCCTGAAATGCGAAGGCGGGTATCATGGCAATCATGATTATTCGAATTTTTCGGTCGTGCCGCGGGCGGTTTCCAATTTTCCCGCCGGACAGCCAGATACTGCCGGTATACCGGCCGGGTTGTCGGAATCTGTTCTGGTTGGTCCCTATAACGATCTTGAAGTGATCCGGCGCATCGTTGAGGAAAATCGCGACGATCTGGCGGCGATTATTGTCGAGCCTGTGCAACGGATAATTTTTCCCAGGGATGGTTATCTCGAGGGGCTGCGGGAGATTTGCGATGAGCATAATATTTTGCTTATTTTCGACGAGGTGGTGACCGGTTTCCGTCTCTCCTATGGCGGCGCGCAGGAATATTTTGGCGTTAAGCCGGATCTCGCAAGCTATGGCAAGATCGTCGGCGGCGGTGGTCCGGTCGGCTGTGTTGCCGGCTCTGAAAAGGTTATGGAACAGTGCAACCCGGTCAATCGTGGCGGATCGAACTACGCCTATGTCAACGGAACCCTGCACGGAAATCCGATCGGTTGTGCGGCAGGGCTGGCAACGTTGGCTGTGCTGCGCGGGGAAAATTTTTACAGCGATCTGCATGGCAGAGCGGCAATGATCCAGCGCATGTGTCAGGATGTCATCGACCGCCACGGCCTTCCGGCGAAGGTGCTTGGCAAAGGATCGCTGTGGCAGATTGTCTTTACCGACAAGGAACCGGAGAACTTTGCCGATTTCATTCGGGCCGACATGGCTTCGACGCGGGAGCTGGATCTATTGCAGATGCGTGAGGGGATCTATGTTTTACCGGGGGTTCGTCGTTTTGTCTCAGCAGTGCATAGCGACGATGACTTCAAGAACACCGTGACCGTTCTTGATGCCGCCTGTACCGCGTTGCAGAAATAAGCGTTCACCGTGGCGGATCAACAAGAAGATTTAAAAGGCAGCGCGGTCCTGTTTTCGGAGATGACGCCACCGGAGGGTGGTGAGGACGCGTTCAACGCCTGGTATGACGGACACCACACGCCCAGCCATGTCGAAGGTGTGCCGGGATTTTTGTCCGCGATGCGTTACAAATCGGCAGTCGGACCGCATTATCTTGCTGTATATGAACTCGACGGGCTCGAAACACTCGAGAGCGACGAATATCGTTCGCGTAAATTTACACCCGATGAAAAGACCCGTGAGACGTTGGACAATGTTTCGGGATTTACCCGCTATATTGGAAATGAGGGATTCAGCGCCACGCGGGGCGCCGCGTTAAGACAGGCGCTGGACGCCCCGGTTCTCTGCTGCAACCTGTTTACCGTTCCAATGGAATCGCGAGCAGATTTCGCTCAATGGTTCGATACCGAACATGCGGACATGGTTCTCGAATGTGAGGACTGGCTGATGGCGCGGCGATACGACATCGTCGGATGGGACCCGGAGCCCCATACCCATCTGATCCTGCATTATCTGAGTGATATCAATGCGCTGGAATCCGATGCATTAAAACGCGCCCGGACGACCGACTGGCACCGCAGGTTGGCGTCCGAATCATGGTATGTTCCGACAGTTGTTACCTATCACCGCCGCCGCACACGGTTTTTGAAAACCGGTCCGGCTTCTGAATAATCTTACAAGAAAGGGAGAGCAGAAAGATGGCGATTTCCAATCAGGATACCTATGAGAAAGGCCTCGAAATCCGGCGCGAGGTCCTCGGCGATGCCTATGTCGACCCCAACATTGCGAAGGGTAAGGCAGACGATTTTCACGGTGCGATTCAGGATGTCGTAACGGAATATTGCTGGGGCATGGGCTGGGGACGCGAAGGGGCGCTTGACCGTAAAACCCGATCCATGCTGACGCTGGTGATGTTAACCGCGCTCGGCAAGCCAGCCGAGTTGAAGGCGCATACGCGGGGCGCACTCCGTAATGGCGCGACAGTGGAAGAGTTGCGCGAGCTGTTTATCCACGCGACGGTTTATTGCGGGATCCCGGCCGGGGTGGATGCGTTCCGCAATGCCAAGGAAGCGATTGACGCCTGGGAAGCCGAGCAGAAATAAAATCGGTTAGTGGGCGGTGAGTAGACGCCCATAGCCTGAGAGTTTTTCGTCGATTCCGCTGCGGCGGAGCGCAGCCCAGAAGCTGGCGCTGTTGCTACTGAGCACAGGCTTGCCAAGTTCGTTTTCGAGCGGCTGCAAGATATCAGCGGTTCCGAAATCGGTGCAGCAGATCAGTACGGCGTCGGCATCGTCGCTATCGACGGAGAGCACATGATCGAATGCGTCCGAGGGCGACACCCGGGATATCTTCTGGATTTTTTCCAGCGATCCGCCGAGCCCGAGCCCGGCGATTTTTGTTACGCCGAATCCGTGCCGTTCGATATACGCTTTTTCCTTCTCATTGGTTGCATCGATATAGGGCGTCGCCATGGCTACGCGTTTGACGCCAAGCGCCGCAAGGGCTTCGAGAATGGCGCCGGCGGTCGAAAAGACGGGGCGCCCGCTCGCAGCTTCCATTGCGCCAAGCAATCGGTCAGCCGGGCATGCCATCGAGCCTGAGGTGCATCCGTAGGCGATAACATCGGCGCCCGCTGCGGATAGTTCTTTTGCGGCCTGACTCGCCTGATCCAGCATTCCCGCGAAGTCATCGGCCGCCGGGTTGCTTTCGAGCGGGACCCGGGTGAAATGGACGGTCACGCCGTCAGGTTTCATTCGATTATATTCGATCTCGTTGGTCGTGTTGCTGACCGGAATGATGGTCCCGATACGGGCACGCCAGCTTGCTGATTTGTCGGAAAAACTCATCGTACTACCTGTCGAGGGGGAGGGCGCTACCTGATAGGTTGGATCTTGCTGCCGCCGGCACCTTTGATGTCGATTTTTGCCTTCGCTCGAAGCGTCTGAACTTCCTTTTCGAATATCGCTTCGGTCATTTGCTGACGCAGGGTGTCGGCGACTTCTTCAAACCGGCGACTGCCGGAAATACGTCTGTCTTCAACCTTGATAACATGCCAGCCGAACTGGGTTTTGACCGGGTCTCGGGTGACTTCGCCTTTCTTGAGACCGAATGCAGCCTTGGAAAAGGGCGGCACCATCTGTCCGGCAGCAAAAAACCCGAGATCGCCGCCATTGCGGCCTGAGGGGCCTGTGGATTTAACCTTCGCCAAGGCGATGAAATCGGCGCCTTTGCCAATTTGGGCAATAATCGCGAGCGCTTCTTCTTTGGTTTTGACAAGGATATGCCGGGCGTGGACTTCTTCCTTTTTGGGCTCCAGGGCAACCATTTTCTGATAGGCATCTCGCAGCTTTTCATCAGTAATTCCGGCTTTGAGCCGTTCATCCATGTAAAGCTGGTTGAGTACTCCTTCCCGAAGCATTCTGAAGCGTGCCTGTACGTCGGGACGATCGGCGAGGCCTGTTTTCCTGGCCGCAGCGGCGATCAGCTTCTGGTCCACCAGCCGTTCAACCAGCTGCGGAAACACCTGTTCCAATGGCATCTGGCGGTATTGCGGGGGCAGGCTCTGGAAAAACAGGGCGACGGTGCCTGCCGTGATCTCCTGCCCGTCGACGGTGGCGACGATTGTCATGTCGCTTGTCGAGTTCATCGGTGGTGTGGGCGACGTCGTCTGGGCGATGGCGCTCTGAGTTAGAGCTATCCCGCACAGGGCGGCGGCAATTAACGTCCGGTTCATATTGGATTCCTAAAGTTCAGGGTAAAGAGTTAATCCCATTTTCGCAGAACGATTGTAAAAATCCAACCGAAACGGCCTGCAATAAACGGTATGTGAGCCTCCCAGGCCGCTCTCAGGCCAATTTCAATTGCTTTTTAGCCAGCCACT
>JBLHKG010000277.1:0-4367 GCA_047619835.1 Alphaproteobacteria bacterium | reverse complement strand
AAATCGGAGGCGCGCGAATGCTGCACGCGATTTCGATTAAGCAAAGTTATCAAGGGCATGCTGTACAGGCGGCGCACATTGCGGCGCAGTGTGGCGCATCTGCTTATGCATCAAAATACATCGTAGTTTGCGACGATGATATCGATGTAACTAACCTCGATCAGATGCTTTGGTGCTGGATCACCCGCACCGACCCCGCAGAAGCAATACAATTTATAAAAGGTTCTTGGGACTCGAACGCCGACCCCTCAATACCGCCAGCCAAACGAAAGGTTGGCGACATAACGCACTCCGTCGCGTTGATCAATGCCTGCCGACCCTGGCACTGGCGCGAACAATTTCCAGTCCCCAACACGCCGAGCCCTGAGCTTGCTCAAGAAGCACGTGAAAAATTTGGTTGGTTATTAGAAGGCACAGATCCAAAACTTTGACCCCCGAGTGGGGCACTGTCAGTCTAACGCGAACTTGTCTCTGATTGGCAGGGCGACGTTGGAGATTCTTCGGCACGCTGGCGTCATTCGGCCAACGCGGCGGACTGCCGGAGACACAGCCCTGATATTCACCCGTTTGATCCGCCGTCGCTCCGTTGCCATTCCGTGTTAGACTGCGATCGTCATGCAACGATCATTCACCCTGCTCTGTGTCCTGGCCGTCTTTTTGCTGCTTCCCTCGATGGGCCAAGCATTCGATGAAATCGACCAGGTCGGGACCAATAACTACAAGCCCATGAAGGGCTGTCCCAATTGTCACGTGCTGCGGCGAAGCGCTTCGGGCGCGTTGAGCCTGATCGGCGTGAGCCTGCCGAGTGCGGTCCTGAAACAGGCCGATCTAAAGGGTGCCGACATGCGCGGCGCCAATCTCAATGAATCCGATCTCAGACAGGCCGACCTCCGCAACGCGAAACTCGGCGGCGCCGATCTCAGGAGCGCCGATTTGAGCGGCGCCGACCTGCGGGGGACAAATCTGTTCCATGCCAATCTCGCCGGGGCGAAACTCCACGGCAAGTTCGGGCCGGCAAGGTTGTGCAAAACCGTCATGCCCGATGGATCCCTGAATAATTCAAATTGCAACGGACAGGCTGAAGACGTTTCACCGCGCCCATTGGCGTCCGAAAACGATAAGCCGACGCAATCCCGGAACAGTTTCAACTTCCTGGGGTTAGAGATCAATCTCCCCTGACAACACTCCTGAGAATACCTGATGGGGTGGGTTTGATTGAGGACAGTAAGGTCGAGCATAAGCGACCATTTACATCACGCCGTCCTCCGGGGCATGTGGCCGGGTAGTGCATTGATGGCCTTGGTTGCAACGGAATGATGGTTTCGAGCGCTGGCGGTCGATGGCCGACCCGAAAACGTCCTCATCGCCGAGGTAAGCAGCGTTGAATTCCAGCTTTAAATTGTGCTCTTAAAGCTTCGCGGCCGGCAATGGCTCTTTGCTGCGGATCATGTCGGCGGCTTTTTCGGCGATCATGATGACCGGGGCGTTGGTTGCGCCGCCGATCAAATCGGGCATTACCGACGCGTCGACAACGCGGAGGTTCTCTATGCCCCGGACGCGCAAATTGCCGTCGACCACCGCGTTCTCGTCGCTATCAGCGCCCATCTTGCAGGTGCCGATCGGGTGATGAACCGTGCCCATGGTGGCGCGAACATGCGCGTCGAGCGCTTCGTCGGTCTGGGCCGCGCTGCCGGGCGAGAGTTCTTCTCCGGCGAATGATCTTAAATTTTCCGATGCGACCAGCTCGCGGATCATGCGAAGGCCGCGCCGCATGACGCGCCATTCTTCCCCGGTGCTGAGGAAATTCTGGTGGATGCGGGGCGCATCATCCGGATTGGCGGACGCAAGCGAGAGATGCCCGCGGCTTTCCGGGCGCATCGGCATGGCGCGGACCGAGAACGAATCCTCAAACGCCTTTTTGAACGGCGGCAGCCAGGGCGATGCGGTGGCGGTCGCCCCCATCCAGAACAGCAGCTGAATGTCTGGCGCCGGCTCTTCGGGTCGTGTTTTCAGGAAGCCGGTGATGCCAAACGGCAGATCGGCGGCGAACCCTCCCTTGCCGAGATACGCTTTGACGAGCGCCAGCCCGACACGGTCCAGCCGCATGTTCTTCTGAAACGGGCCGCTCCCCTTGCGGCGAAACGACAGCGCGGCGGATGTATGATCGCTGAGATTTTGTCCGACGCCGTTCAGCGCGGCGACGACATCTATGCCGTGGGGGCGCAGATGGTCGGGATCGCCGATGCCGGACAGCATGAGAAGCTGGGGTGAGTTGATCGACCCGCCGGCGAGCAGAACTTCGGCATTGGCCATCGTGGAAATCATCTTGCCGCCCTGTCGCCAGGTGACCCCCGTTGCGCGCGTGCCGGAAAGATCAATGCGTGCCGCCAGCGCCCCGGTTGCGACAGTCAGGTTGGGCCGCTTCAGCGCGGGATGCAGATAAGCCGCGGCGGCACTCCAGCGCCGCCCGTTGCGCAGGGTCGTCTGGATGCGCGCGAAGCCTTCTTCCTCCGCCCCGTTATAATCGTTGCTGGCGGCATAGCCGGCCGCTTTGCCGGCCGCCATGAAGGCGTCGCAGATCGGGTCTTCGAAGGTTGAGTAGCGGGTGGTCAGAGGCCCGCCCACGCCGCGATATTCGTCTTCACCGCCCTCCCAATCCTCCGACCGCCGAAAATACGGCAGGACATCGGCGTACGACCAGCCCGGCAGACCGAATGATGCCCAGCGGTCGTAGTCGGAGCTGTGGCCGTGATAATAGGCCATCGCATTGATCGACGACGATCCGCCGATCACCTTGCCCCGGGCACACTCGGTGACGCGCCCGTCCATGGTTTCGGACGGTTCGGCAAAATACATCCAGTCATGCATCCGCTTCTGCAGAATGCGGCCCCAGCCGAGCGGAATATGGATCCACGGGTCCCGGTCCCATCCGCCCGCTTCGAGCAGAAGAACCGTCACATCGGGGTCTTCGGTCAGCCGCCCGGCGAGGGTGCAGCCGGCAGAACCGGCCCCGACAATGATGTAGTCGTAACTTCTGGCAGTGGTCATGTGGTGGAAAATTCCCTGCGTTTGGCCGGACTCGATGATACGTCACGTAATTATGATTGCAAGACGGTCTCCTGACGCGGCGGGGCGTGTGGAAAATGTACATAATGCGCTGGATTGCGTTATATTCACCGCCATATGAAATTTCCGCCGGGAACGGCGTGGCGGAATATTGACCAGAATTAAAAGGTGATCTCATCGGCACTCTCCGCATAGCGATGGCACTCGCACTGACAATCCTCGCCCCCGCGTTTTTATCGGCACCGGCAGCGGCACAACAGAAAGCCGTGTCCGCTGAGCAGCGCTCCGCTATGGAAAGTGTCATCCGGGATTATCTGCTCAAAAACCCGGCAATTATCCGCGATGCCATGCAGCGGCTCCAGGCACAGGAAGAGGCTGCGAAGGCGGCGGCGGCGGCCACGGCGCTGAAGGACCATCGGAACGAATTGCTCCATGATGCGTCGTCTCCGGTTGGCGGCAACCCGGCGGGCGACGTCACCATCGTTGAATTCTTCGATTACAATTGCAGCTACTGCAAACGCGTGGCGCCCACTGTAAAAGCGTTGATCAAGAGCGACCCCAATATCCGCGTTGTTTACAAGGAATTTGCCATTCTCGGTCCACCCTCCGTGCTCGCGGCAAAAGCTGCGTTGGCGGCACAGCGTCAGGGCAAATATGTCCCCTTCCACGGCGCGCTCATGTCGTCCGGCCGGGCGACCGACAGCACCATTGCGGCGTTGGCCAAAAATCTTGGGATGGATTACGGCAAATTGCTCAAGGACATGAAAGATCCCGCGATCAGCAAGACCCTTCAGCGCACTTACAGGCTGGCCGGCCTCCTCGGCATCAACGGCACGCCGGCCTTCATCATTGGCAATCAGCTGGTCCCCGGCGCCATCAGCGCCGATGCGCTGGCCCGGATGGTCCGTGCCGAGCGTGCGCGGCTCAAGGCTGCGTCGGCAAGGAAGTAGCTCCTTAGAGCATTATGGACCCCGCGCCGTCTCGTGGTTTCGGGGCCGTCTTCGCCTGTAGCGCGCCGGTCATATTAAAGATCGACAGGGAATCCAATGCGCTGGCCGCGACACCCTGCCCTGCCCGGGGCCCGTGCCGTACGAGTAGCCGCAGTAAAAGAAGTAAAAGAAGTAAAAGAAGTAAAAGCAGCGGTCGTTAGTGAGTCGGTCAAGCTCGGTGGATTCTGGCAGCTTGACGATCTTACCGGTTTAACCCGATAACCCGGAACTTGCTCTTCCGGGAAGTTGGGAATTTGTTTTGGCGTCATCGAGTAAAGCAGCGGTTATATCCGGCAAAGAAGCCGCCCGGCA
>JBLHKG010000276.1:0-4374 GCA_047619835.1 Alphaproteobacteria bacterium | reverse complement strand
AGCTGTTTCTCGATGGCGCCGATGGCGTCCATGTCATCGCCGCGCCAATCGGCGAGATTGACAGCTGGTCAGTAGCTGAGGGCGGTGCTGTTGCCGTTGCTGTGGCCGCCGCGCTGTCTGGGGTTTCACCGCCACGTCCGCCATTCTGCGGGCTGTTTTTGGACCGCCCGGTCATTATGGGCGTGGTCAATGTCACGCCGGACAGTTTTCATGATGGCGGGTTGTTCGTGGATCCCGGCACTGCCATTGCTCAGGGAGAGGCGTTGCTTGAGGCGGGCGCTGATATTCTCGACATAGGCGGCGAATCCACCCGGCCCGGCGCTGAGCCGATCAGCGACGATGAGGAACTCGCGCGGATTATTCCGGTAATCGAGCCGCTGGCGCGGCTTCAGGCGACAATTTCAGTTGATACAAGGCGGGCCAGCGTGATGGAGGTGGCGCTCGCCAGAGGCGCCCGTATTGTCAATGATGTCACGGCGCTTGCCGATCCTGGCGCGGTGGAGATCGTCGCCAAGGCTGGTGCATCGGTTGTCCTGATGCATATGCAGGGCGAGCCCGGCACCATGCAGCAAGCGCCGCAATACGATCACGCACCGTATGAAGTCTGCAGCTATCTGGCCGGACGAATCCGTGCCTGTGAGGACGCGGGCATCACCAGGGACCGCATTGCAATTGACCCCGGCATCGGCTTTGGCAAGACAGACGCGCATAACACGCAGATTATGGGATCGCTCGCCATCCTGCAGGGGCTGGGGTGCGCGGTGGTGGTCGGGGCATCCCGCAAGAGCCTGATCGGCCGCCTTGCAGGAATTGCGGATACTGCTGACAGGTTGCCCGGCACTATCGCCTTGACGACGCTTGCAGCAGGTCAGGGCGCGCAAATTCACCGCGTCCACGACGTTGCGGAGGTACGCCAGGCACTGGCAATTGTTGACGCCGTAACAAGGGCTTAACTCGCAAAAGGCACAGTGGATTTACGAGGTTCCGCTTTACAGCCGGACTCGCGAAGCGTAAACAGAAATGCCTGAATCCGGGGCGCCTTCCGGCAAGGACAGGGACCATGGCACGCAAACTTTTTGGTACTGACGGCATACGCGGCCGGGCAAATATTTACCCGATGACGGCCGAGGTCGCGCTCAAGGTCGGTCAGGCGGCCGGCAAATTATTTACGCGCGGGGCCCATCGCCATACGGTCGTGATCGGCAAGGATACGCGGCTTTCCGGTTACATGCTGGAGCCCGCACTGGCCGCCGGATTCATCGGTATGGGGATGGATGTGATCCTGGTGGGGCCGATGCCGACGCCGGCGGTCGCCATGCTCACGCGGTCTTTGAGGGCCGATCTCGGTGTCATGATCTCGGCTTCGCACAACAAATATCAGGATAACGGCATCAAGCTGTTCGGTCCGGACGGCTACAAGCTTTCTGATGAAACCGAGAACGAGATTGAGGCGCTGGTCGTAGCCGGTGTGAGCGCTGATTTGGCGCCATCCGACCATCTCGGTCGAGCCAAGCGGCTCGACGATGCTGAAGGCCGTTACATCGAATTCGCCAAGAACACCTTTCCAAAGGGACTTCGGCTCGATGGACTCAAAATCGTGATCGATTGTGCCCATGGTGCCGCCTACAAGGTTGCCCCGGCCGCCTTGTGGGAGCTCGGTGCGGATGTTGTCCGTCTCGGCGTGTCGCCCGATGGGTTCAACATCAATCAAGATTGCGGCAGCACCGATACCAATCAGCTGTGCCAGGCAGTGGTGGAAAGCGGCGCCGACCTCGGCATTGCACTTGATGGCGACGCCGACCGGGTGATGATCGTCGACGAAACCGGCGTGGTGGTAGACGGCGACCAGCTCATGGCGCTGATCGCCGATTCCTGGCGGAAAAGCGATCGACTTGCCCATGGCGGCGTGGTCTCCACGGTGATGTCCAATCTCGGGCTCGAAAACTTTTTGCGTGATATTGGCATTTCTTTGATCCGTACCCAGGTGGGCGATCGCTATGTGGTCGAGCATATGCGCGAGCATGGCTACAATGTCGGTGGCGAACAATCGGGCCATATTATTCTGACCGATTACAATACCACGGGCGACGGGCTGATTGCCGGGCTTGAGGTTCTGGCTGCCATTGTGCGCGATGGCAGGAAGGCCAGCGAAATCTGCCATCTTTTTGAACCCTTGCCGCAGCTTTTACGCAATGTGCGCTTCACCGGCGACGGGCCGCTCGAGAAAGAACCTGTCAAGGCGGCGGTGCGCGATGGCGAAGACCGGCTTGGCAAGACGGGTCGGTTGCTCATCCGTAAATCTGGCACCGAGCCGCTCATCCGCGTAATGGCTGAAGGTGAGGACGAGGCGCTGATCGCCAGCGTTGTCGACGATATCTGCACTGCCGTCGAACAGGCCGCAGGCTGAACGGGTTGGTTATGACGGGGTGTGTTCGATGACGGGACGGGTTCTCATTATTGCCGGGTCCGATTCCGGTGGCGGGGCGGGCATACAGGCGGATATCAAGGCGACCAGCGCGCTTGGCGCCTATGCAGCGACCGCAATCACTGCGCTGACGGCGCAGAATACACTCGGTGTTCACGGCGTGATGCCGGTGCCGCTCGATTTTATCGACCAGCAGATCAGCGTCGTGCTGGGCGATATCGGCGCCGATTGCATCAAGACCGGAATGCTGCATGACTCCACGGTGATCGAAACCGTTTTGGCCGCAATTGACCGTGATGCGCCGGATGTCCCGATGGTGATCGATCCGGTCATGGTGGCAAAGGGTGGTGCTGCCTTGCTGCAGGATGAAGCTGTGGCAACCTTGCGACGCTTGCTGTTGCCACGCGCCTATCTGCTGACGCCTAACGTGCCCGAAGCCGAAGCGCTGGCCGGCCGGGCGCTGGCCGGGCCGGACGACATGGAAGACCTCGCCCGCGCGCTGCTGGATCTCGGACCTCAGGCGGTGTTGCTAAAGGGCGGGCATATGGACGGCGCAATAGTGCGCGATCTGCTCATGACGCAAAGCGGTTTGAGGGTTTTCGAAAACCCGCGCATCGAGACGCCGCATACCCACGGCACCGGCTGCACGCTGGCCTCCGCGATCGCTGCCGGGATCGCAGGGGGGCTCGCTCTGGAAGCAGCAGTCGATCAGGCTGAGGCCTATCTGCATGAAGCCATCCGCACCGCGCCCGGGTTCGGCGGCGGACACGGTCCGGTCAATCATTTGCATACATTTCGCGCCGACTGGCGCGGCTGAGCCCTATCAATTCATGACGGGCCCGATCTATCGGGTCGATGCCTCCGGCCTCACAGGTCTTTAACCGAAATCCCGCTGCCGTCTGCCGCGCGCTGGATGGTTTTGGCGGTCTGGCCGGCGAAAACCTTCTCTCGGAGTTCCTTGATCATCGCGTCGCCGCCCCCGAACGGCGCGATAAAATCGATCAGCCAGAGCTGTTCACCCGATTTCCATTCGCCTGGCGCCAGCCGGCCTACACGACCGGCGGCCGCGCCGTCGGTAAAGCGCTGGCTCGCTTCGTCCGACAGGAATGCCCAGCTCGCATAGGCAACCGGCTGATTGTTCTGACGCCAGATGCGGAACTGGCGAAGCGGTATCGGCGGCATCACCATCCAGTCAAGCTCGGTCAGGAATATATGTTTGTGCGCGTCGGAGCGGCCAAGCAGCCACACGATTTCTCCCAGCAATGCGGCTGCCGCCGAGAGCCGGTTGGTCTGTTGCTGAGGTTCGGTCGCTGCATCGGTTTCGCCGGATATGGGGGTTTTTTCCACAGCGTCGGCACCTTTGCCGTTGGCGTTCTTTGCCGATGCTTTTTCTGATTTTGATTTTGCAGGAGCCTTGTCAGAAGCCGCCCCGCCGGTCTCAGACTCCGCCGAAAACATAATTTTTCCGCCAAAGGGGGTGTTATCGGTATCCATAATTTTCCTCCGATGTTGGGCCTTGGAGTGGATGTTCAATTGCCACGCCAGCTACGCACGAGTCCATGATACATACCTGCTTCATTACTGCCAGAACCGGCAATGCTAGAAACCCGTAGGGCACCCCGCAAGTTTTTAAAGCCCAAATAATTTTGAACGCTTAAAATTCACCTGACATGGCCTTGGGGCATTCATCCGCATTTCCTTTTTTTGTCTGTTAGTTCGATGGGCGGCGGCGTCGTTCCGCGACGCCAGGAAACAGCGGATTTGCGACCCATATATGTCAGTCATATTGACTTATATGTTTCCCGATGATACCGACGACATTGAATTTTGGCCCCAAAGAGGCCCATCCGAGGCAATTGAAAAGCGTAAAATAATGCTCAATTTTGAAGATCAGGACGGACAGATCTGGTTCGACGGCGCGTTGGTTGATTGGCGCGATGTGAAGCTGC
>JBLHKG010000275.1:0-4382 GCA_047619835.1 Alphaproteobacteria bacterium | reverse complement strand
CCTGGCGCAAGACGCTCGATGTCAACGTGACCGGCATGTTCATCGTCATCCAGCAGGCGCTGCCCCATATGATAAAAGCCGGCGGCGGCTCGATCATCAATATCTCGTCGATCTATGGCGCAAGGGTGGCCAAAAAACGCCCCGCCTATTCAGCGTCGAAAGCGGCGGTACGTTTGCTCACCCAGTCGATCGCCATCGATTATGCCGAGGACAATATCCGCTGTAATGCGATCCTGCCGGGACCGATTGAGACGCCGCGCCTGCTGATGGCCAATAACTCGATGGATGCGGTGATCGATCGCCACCGCCCGCATCTGCCGGCGGCGCGGCTCGGCCAGCCTATCGAAATCGCTTACACTGCGTTGTTCCTGGCAAGCGATGCGTCGAGCTACACCTCCGGCGTCGATCATTTCGTCGATGGCGGCTATAACGCGATCTGAGGCGTCGTAATCAGCCGAGCGTCCGGTCCCGGTATTTCTCGATCTTGGCCTCGTCGACATCAATGCCGAAACCCGGCCCGTCCGGCACGATGACGCAGCCGTCTTCGAGCTGGAACGGCTGCTTGATCAGATCGTCGATGTAATAGATGCCGCCGACATTGCCGGATTGCGCCTCGGCCGGCATCGAGACCGGCACCACGCAGGACAAAGTCACCGGGATCGCCGCCGCGGCGAGATGGATATTGGCGAGATTGCCGACCCCGGTTTCCACCGAGCCGTTGACATTGCACGGGAATAAAGCCGCCCGCGCCGCCGCCGCGACCTCCATCGCACCATACAGCCCACCCGGCTTGGTGGTGTAGATCGAGACGATTTCGGCGGCCTTGCGCTCGAAAATTTCCAGCACATCACGCGCCGTCCAGGCAGATTCGTCGGCCATCACCGGCGTTTTAATAGCGCGCGTCACCTCGGCCATGCGGTCGATGCCCTCGACCGGCTGTTCGGCGTATTTGAGACGGTACTGCTCCATCGCGGTGATGATGCGGATCGCGTCATGCGGCGTGGTATAGCCGCAATTGGCATCGACGCAGAGATCAGTCGCGTCTCCGACCGCTTCGCGTACCCGGCGGACGATCTCGACATCACGGACCGGGTCGACCCCGACCTTGATCTTGATGGTGCGGATGCCCTCGCCCACCACCTGTTTGCATTCCTCAACCGCCAGTTCGATATCGAGCAGACCGATGGAATGGGTAACCGGCACGCGGTCGCGCACCTTGCCGCCGAGCAGCTGCCAGACCGGCACGCCGAGCGTCCGCCCGGCCAGATCGTAAGCCGCGATATCCATTGCCGCCTTGGCGTAAGGGTAGCCCTTGATGATGGCGTCCATCCGCTGGTGCAGATGGGCCAGATTGCCGACTTCGCAACCGATTGCCGCGGGGGCCAGATAAGTTTCGACCACAAATTTGGTGGTGCCGGGCGACTCGCCGAAATAGCGCCCGTAATCGCCGCCCCAATCCTTGAGCGCTGGCGATTCCCCCCAGCCGACATGGCCGTCATCGCCGGTCATCTTCAACAGGATATAGCCGCCGATCGGCTCGGTCAGACCGGTCCATTTATGTTCGCGCCTTGTCGGCAGCGCGACATGGACGAGTTCTATTTTGCTGATGGCTGGCATGGTGGCGGGAGTGTGATGGCGGGCCCGTTCCAAGTCAATCGGTCGATGGGGGGACTCGGAGCGATTCCTCTGAATTGTTACCTCCCCACACGCCCACCGATGCGATAAACTCCGCGCCATGGGAGATTATCTGCAACCGACAAACCTCGACGACGCGCTGGAAGCTCTGATGGACCGGCCCTGGACCATCCTTGCCGGGGGCACCGATATCTATCCTGCCCGCGTCGGCAAGCCGTTCGACGAGGACGTGCTGGATATTTCGCGGCTCGATGCCCTGCGCGGCATTACCGAGGAAGACGATTATTTCCGCCTTGGCGCGCTGACCAGTTGGACCGAGCTGATCGCGGCCGATCTGCCGCCGATGTTTGACGGGCTCAAGCTGGCGGCGCGCGAAGTCGGCGGCATGCAGATTCAGAACACGGGGACGATTGCCGGCAATGTGTGCAATGCCTCACCCGCCGCCGACGGCGTGCCGCCTTTGCTGACGCTCAACGCAGAGATGGAGATGGCGGCAACGCGCGGGCGCAGCGTGATCCCGGTCGAGAAATTCATCATCAACAACCGCCAGACGCGGCGCGGGCATGACGAAATCATCACGGCGATTCTGGTGCCCAAACCGACCCAGCCGACCACAAGCACATTCCTCAAGCTCGGCACGCGGCGTTATCTGGTGATCTCTATCGCCATGGTCGCCGCCGCGCTGGAGCGCGCCGATGACGGCACGGTCACCGCGCTGCGCATCGCTGTCGGCTCCTGCTCTGCCAAGGCGCAGCGCCTACGCCTGCTCGAGCGCGCGCTGGTCGGTCAGCCGGTCTCCCCCGCACTGGCGGATATCGTGGAGCCTGCGCATCTGTCGCGCCTCGCCCCGATCGACGATATCCGGGGCAGCGCCGAATACCGGCTCGATGCCGTGCTGACGCTGATCCGCCGCGCGCTGGCGACGCTGGGGAGCGCGTCATGACCAGTTCCTTCTCGTTCAACGTCAATGGCAACGCCGTCACCGTCGACACCGCTCCAACGCGGCGGCTCGGCCATGTGCTGCGCGAGGAACTGGGGCTAACCGGCACCAAGATCGGCTGCGATGCCGGCGATTGCGGCGCCTGTACGATCCTGCTCGACGGGCATCAGGTGTGTTCCTGCTTGGTATCCGCGGCGCAGGCGGACGGACGCGACATTCAAACCGTCGAAGGGCTGGCGGATAACGGCACACTCAGCGATCTGCAGCAGGCCTTTCACCTTTATGGTGCGGCGCAGTGCGGCATCTGCACCCCCGGCATGCTGATGGCGGCAACCGATCTGCTGACCCTCACGCCCGATCCGACCGAACAGCAAGTCCAGGATTCACTCGGTGGCGTGCTGTGCCGCTGTACCGGCTATCGCAAGATCATCGACGCGGTGCTGCACGTTGCCGATCCCACCGGGGCTGGAATTGAGATCCCGGACGCTGGAAAAGCCGTCGGCGCAAGAGCAGCCAAGCGCGATGGGCGGCAGAAGATCGTCGGCAGCGAGCTGTTCGGCGCTGATCAGGCCCCCGCAGATGCGCTCTGGCTGCGGGTCGTGCGCTCGCCGCACTGGAATGCCAGTTTCGCCATCGACGATCTGGCACCCCTGCAGCATCAATTTCCCGGTCTAATCCGGGTGCTGACCGCCGCCGACATTCCCGGTAATAACGGCTATGGCGTCTATCCGGACGTGAAAGACCAGCCTGTGCTGGCCGACGGCAACGTGCGCTACCGCGGCGAAGCTGTGTGCGCGCTGATCGGTGACCGGGACACCATTACGGCCATTCGCGACGAAGATCTGCCGATTAAATGGGTCGAGTTTGAGGCGCTTCAGGGGTTCGACGCGCCGCGCGTGGACGGCGCGCCGCTAATCCATGCTGACCGGCCCGGCAATCATCTCGCCGACGGCGCCGTCATCAAGGGCGATGCCGATGCCGCCCTCGCCAGCGCCGATATCGTCGTCGAATGCGCGGTCGAAACCGGCTTTGTCGAGCATGCCTATATCGAGCCGGAAGCCGGCTGGGCGGAGCGTGTTGGCAACCGGATCGAGATCACGGTTTCGACCCAGACCCCCTATATGGACCGCGACGAGGTCGCGCTGATCATGGGGCTCGCGCCGGAAGACATCCGCATCATCCCAACCGCCTGCGGCGGCGGGTTTGGCGGCAAGCTGGATCTCTCGGTTCAGCCGCTGCTCGCCCTCGCCGCCTGGCTGCTGGACCGACCGGTGCGCTGCACATGGAACCGGATTGAATCGATGTCCGCCACATCGAAGCGTCATCCCGCGCGCATCACCGCGCGTTATGGCTGCGACAAGGATGGTAATCTCCAGGCGTTTGATTTCGACGGGTTGTTCAATACCGGCGCCTATGTCTCGTGGGGCCTGACGGTAAAAGACCGCGTGCCGATCCATGCCACCGGTCCCTACGCCGTGCCGCATGTCCGCGCGCAGTCACACGCTTACTTCGCCCATCAAACACCAGCCGGCGCGTTCCGGGGATTCGGCGTGCCGCAGGCGGCTATCGCCCATGATGCCTGCATGGACATGATGGCTGAGAAATGCGGGATCGACCCGCTGGAATTCCGGCTCAGGAACGCGATCCGCAAAGGACAGCAGACCGCGACAGGACAGGCGCTGCAAAGCGCCGGACTTGATCAGTGCCTCGAGGCGCTGCAAAGCGACTGGCAGGAATGGCGCGCTGAATCCGAAACCTTCAATCAAGCCCAGACCGGTCCGCTACGGCGCGGCGCTGGCGTTGGCTG
>JBLHKG010000274.1:0-4395 GCA_047619835.1 Alphaproteobacteria bacterium | reverse complement strand
CCGTCCTGTTCATCCATTTCGGGCCGCGCCCGGGAGACGACTGGCCGAGGGTTGCCGCCGATGCCGATAATATCAGGCGGCGCATGGGAACTCTCGACATGCAGGCAAGCCTGTCTTCCAACATGGTAACCCTGTGCATGACCGATATTCTTGAGGACTATCCCGACGTGATGATTCAGGTCCACAATCTGGGGGGCAACATCCCCTATGAAATTGAACGGATGGACCATCGCTGCCTGCTGGACACGCCGGATGAAGAACTGCCATCCGTGCGCTTCAGGAATGCTCCCAACGTCTATGTCGACTGCAATTCCTTTGGCGCACGCGCCATCGAATCGGGAGTACGCGCCTATGGCGCCGAGCGCATCGTCTTCGGTACCGACGGAACCGCTTTTGGCAGCGACTGGTCGGTAAAGGCGGTCAACGAAGCGGAAATCAGCGACGAGGCCAAGCAACAGATCCTGCACGGCAACGCCGCCCGGATGCTGTCGCACCTGGCGCCGGTCGCGCAGTTCAGTCAGGCAGCGGAATAAACCATCTGCTGGTCAGGCGAATAGGTCTTCGAATTTTCCGACCAGACGCTGTAATCCGGCGCTACCGGATAGTCCGCCGTCGGAAACTGCTATCCAGTCGTCGGCCTCATTCCCGCCGATCAGGCGATCCGTAACGGAATGAAACTTGGCCGTGACATCGGCCCTGTCGAAACGGCGGTCAGGATCACCGGGTGCAGAGATTACCGTTTTTGTGACTATACCGTCGGGAGTGGTGACGTCGACGCGTGCCGGCCAGCAGCGCGGCATGTGGACTTCAAGCGCCTCGTCGACCCTGATCGTGATTTTCTCCATCAACGCATCGAGCCTGGCATCTTCGACCCGGCTGATCCGTGCGGAGTCATAAAGACTTTCAGGCTGAAACGCGGCCAGCCCGAACTGATAGCGAGCACTGCCAAAGGACGACACGTGGGCGTTGGGACCCGCCGGCCGATCGACCATCGCCGAGTAGCGCTGCGGCACAAACACCTCGATTGCGCTCGCACTTTCCGGATCAAGCCCATCATTCAGCAGATCGATGAAGGCGAAAAGCGCCGATGTCACCTGCTTGCCGGTACTGCAGGGCTTCATGCTGAGATCAATAACAATGCTGCCGTCGCCAAGACCCGAGACCATCTCGTCCGGTTTGCCGTCGAAACCATGCACCTGATTCAACCAGACGCCGTCCAGCAGACCAAGCTCGGCAGTGAAGCCGGAACCTGCGGCGAGCGCGGCAGCAACGCCGGCCCGCGCCGCTTCGCCAACCACTAGCCAGCGCCCCGGACGGTTGGGTCCTGGTCGCCCGGCGCCGCCGGTACAGGTGGTCAAGGCGATCCCCAGCGCATGGGCCGTTTCCTCTGGAGACAGTTCCATCAGGCGGGCGGTGACCGCCGCAGCGCCAAAGGGCGCGCAAAAGAACGTCGGCCAGCGCCCCTTATACATCACCACCGGGCCGTCGATTACCATGCCCAGCCTCAGAATGGCCTCGTAACCCGCCATCAACGCGCCGCCAAAGATCTGCGGATCGGTGACGCCGAGACGTGCACACATGGTCAGCGCCGTCGAGACAATGATTGAGCTGGGGGTGACGTTTGAACCGGTGTGAATGTCGTCGACTTCGGTATGACGGACCGAGCCGGTGCGCACCGTTACGTCATCAATCGTACCGGGGTGACAGACCTGGACCCCTCCCAAGCCGGGCACCATGAGCTCACGAAGCGCGAGACCGATAGGCGTATGCCGACCGGCGATAGCAGCCCCCATCGTATCCAGAAGGTGACGACTGAGAATATCCCGCTCGGATTCGGAAAGGTCGCCCAACCGCGTTTGAGCGGCAAATTCGGCAAAAGTTTCCAATGTTGTCATATTGCTTCTTCTCTTGAGGGGGAGCGCCGAAGGGACAGTGCGGATTAATGCGAACAGGACTATACATTAATCGACCCGACCCGACCCGGCAAAGGCCCAGAATTGACCGCACCTGCACCATCAGCTGACTTAGCACGACCGAGCCGACGGGCGGAATTCACCGCCTATAGCACGGCGTTCTGCGCCATCGGCATTCCGCCAATGGCGCATGTCATCGGTCCTCTCTGGGCGCTTGAAATAGGCGCTACACCTTTGCTTATCGGTCTCGCCATGGGCGCCCGCTCGTTTTTTCCCTTTCTGTTTTCAATCCATGGCGGGGCACTGATCGATCAGTTCGGCGTAAGGCAGGTTATGACGTTCTGCGCTCTTGTCGGCGCTGCGCTGATGGTGGCGTACCCTGCCCTTCCGAGTATCGTGGCATTGATCGTCCTGCAAATGTTAACGGGCTTTCTCTATACCGTGGGATGGATTGGCGCACAGACTCAGATCACCCAGCTTACCGGTGGGGCGCCAAAATATATGGGACGATTTGCATCGATCACCGCCTTCGCCAACTTCCTGGCGCCGCCGCTGATCGGCTTTATCTGGGATATCGGCGGCGAATGGGTTGCCTATGGCACGATCTCGGCCTTCAGCCTGCTCCTATGGATCTCGGTCATGGCCATGCCGATCGCACACGCCGCACCCTCGGCGGCGTCGCGGCCCAGCCTGCGCCAGCTGCTCCCCGCACCGCGCGATTACCGGGAAGCCTTTCGGTTATTCGCTATTCCTGCAATTGGTTTTATCGTTATCAGCTCGTTCCTCGTCAATGCGCTGTTCTCGATCCGCTTCTCGTTTCTGCCGGTCTATATGAAAACCATCGGATACGAAGGCACGATTATCGGCGCGATGATCGGAGGTGCATTTCTCGTTTCATCATTGACGTCACTGCTGGCCCCGATGGCGCGCCGCCTGTTGCCGGCACAGTGGGCCCTGATGGCGAGCACCATCTTCGCCGCCATTGGCATAGCCTGCACACCACTCTTTACCGATGTTGTCGGTCTGGGACTTGCCACCTGTATTTTTGGCGCCGGTGTCGGGCTCGGGATGGCGTTTGTTCTCTCACTGCTCGGCCGCGCGGTACCGCCGGCACAGATGGGGCTCAGCATCGGTCTCCGCACCACGGCAAACCGGTTCAGTTCGTTCGCTATCCCGATCCTTGCCGGTATCATCATTGAGGCCACCAGCCTCGCCGTCGGATTCTATGTTATCGCCGGCATGGTGATCTGCGGCGTCATCGTCACGGCCATCGTCGCCGCTCGCACACCGTCAATTGGCGAAACATTCGCCGAAAAATAGTCTTGGCGAACCGTCCAAATAATGGATGATGGTGCTCGGGAGTTTTCAGAACACATTGGGGAGAGATCAGATGACCGACAGCAAGAATCCGGAAACCATCGTTCTGCACGCTGGCTGGCGCAAGGACGAGACCACCAATTCAGTCGCCGTACCGATTCATCAGACGACCTCCTATCAGTTCGACAGCGCCGAACACGCGGCCAATCTGTTTGGGCTCAAGGAATTCGGCAATATCTATACCCGGATCATGAATCCAACCACCGACGTGCTGGAAAAGCGCCTTGCCGCGCTGGAAGGCGGCGTCGCCGGGCTGGCAATGAGTTCAGGCCAATCCGCGGCGATGGTCGCCATTACCAATATCTGCCATGCGGGCGATAATTTTGTCTCCTCCACAGATCTTTATGGCGGCACCTGGAATCTGTTTCAGAACACGCTGGCGGACTTGGGCATCGAAGTCCGGTTCGTCGACCCGGAGGACCCCGAAGCCTTCCGCGCGGCCACCGACGAGCGCACCCGCTGCTATTTCGCCGAGACCCTGCCTAACCCGAAGCTCAAAGTTTTTCCCATCAAGGAAGTCGCCGATATCGGCCGCGCGCTGGGCGTTCCGCTGATTGTCGACAACACAGCCGCGCCGATCCTGTGCCGACCAATTGATCACGGCGCAGCCATCGTGGTCCATTCAACAACCAAGTTCATTGGCGGGCATGGGACATCAATCGGTGGAATGATCATCGATGGCGGCAATTTTGACTGGGAAGCAAACGCCGCGCGCTTCCCCATGCTGAACCAGCCCGATCCAAGCTATCACGGCGCGGTGTGGGTTGAAGCGGTCAAACCGCTCGGCCCGATCGCGTATATCATCAAAGCCCGGGTGACGATCCTGCGCGACTTCGGCACGTCAATGAGTCCGTTTAACGCCTTCCTGTTCATCCAGGGGCTGGAAACACTGCCGCTCCGCATCGAACGGCACTGCGAAAATGCAATTAAGGTCGCTGATTTTCTTAAGGATCACGCAAAAATAACCAACGTTATTTTTCCCGGCCTCATGGATGGCGAGGCCCGCCGCCGGGCCGATACCTACCTGAAAGGCGGGTATGGATCCCTGGTCGGCTTCGAACTTCAGGGCGGTGAAGAGGCGGGGCGCAAATTTATCGAGGCGCTG
>JBLHKG010000273.1:0-4403 GCA_047619835.1 Alphaproteobacteria bacterium | reverse complement strand
ATCACCCTGCAGAGCGGCTATGACGCGAGCAAACCGATCCGCATCTCCCGATTTGTGATCCGCGATTTTCACGGCAAACACCGCTGGTTATCTGTGCCCGAGATCTTCATGTATTCGTCAAATATCGGATCGGTGAAGATGGCGCTTGATGTCGGCCCGGCCGGTCAGCGGGATTTCCTGCGTCGCATCGGCATGCTGCGCCCGTCGCCAATCGAGCTGCCCGAGGTCGGGGCGCCGCTGGTGCCCAGCCGGTGGCGCGAAATCAACACCATGACCATTTCGTTCGGCCACGGCATCTCGATCAGCCCGATGCAGCTGGTCTCAGGCGTCGCGGCGATGGTCAATGGCGGCATTCAGCGGCGCCCCACCTTGCAGCGCCGGACCAGCAACACCGCACCAAAGGGCGTTCGCGTCATTTCACCGGCAACATCGGAGAAAATCCGGCGACTGATGCGTCTCGTTGTCGAAAATGGCACTGGCAAGAATGCCAAAGCCGAGGGGATGCTGGTAGGCGGCAAAACCGGGACAGCCGAAAAAGTCGTCGGCAAGCGCTACAAGACAAAGGCGCTGATGTCATCGTTTGTCGGCGCCTTTCCGATGACCGCGCCGCGCTATGTCGTGTTTGCCATGCTCGACGAGCCGACCGGCACCAAGAAAACATACGGCTATGCGACCGGCGGATGGGTGGCAGCACCCGTCGTCGGAAAAGTTATCGCGCGAATTGGTCCGATGCTTGGCGTGCGGCCGGTCGATGCCAGTGCGCAGGAGATCCAGCAACAGATGGCGGTGAAAATCATCACCGCAAATCCGGGGAAGCGTCGCCTTGCGTCTTTCTGATCTGACCGGACAAGACATGTCGATAATCTCGGCAACAAACGACCCCGACATCGCCGGTTTGACCTCGGATTCACGCGCTATCGAGCCCGGTTTTCTATTTGCCGCAATTCCAGGAACCAGCTTTGACGGTCGAGACTTTATCGCCGACGCCCTCGCGAAAGGCGCAGCAGCCGTGCTGGCGCCCACCGGTACGAAGCTGCCGGACAATGCCTCGGGGATCCCGTTTCTTCCCGCCGATAACCCCCGCCATCAACTCGCCTTGCTGGCGTCGCGCTTCTTCGGCGGTCAACCGCGTTTCGCCGCTGCCGTTACCGGCACGAACGGTAAAACCTCAGTCGCCTGGTTCACGCGTCAGATATGGGAAAAGCTCGGCCACCGATCGGCGGCGATGGGAACGCTCGGCATGACCGCTGATGACGTAAAAGGCGAATTTGCAACCGGCCTGACCACTGCCGATCCGGTCGATCTTCATCGTGATCTGCGTGGGCTCGCCGATGCCGGAATTGGTCATGTCGTAATCGAAGCATCGAGCCATGGGCTCGATCAGTCCCGTCTCGATGGCGTACGGTTCAATGCAGGCGCCTTTACCAACCTATCGCGCGACCATCTGGATCATCACGGAACGATGGAAGCCTATCGCGCCGCCAAGCTGCGTCTGTTCGATTCCGTGCTGCCCGACGACTCGGCGGCGGTGCTCAATGCCGATTCCGAGGAATACCCGCTCTTCTCCTCGATTGCGTACGCGCGGGGGCTACGGGTGATTGGATATGGCCGGGCAACCGACGACATACGGATCGACCAGATCGAAACACGCCGCGACGGTCAGCGAATCGCACTGTCTCTTTTCGGCAAAAAGCGCGATGTGACGCTTGCCCTGCCGGGCGCCTTTCAAGCCCGTAACGCGCTCTGCGCATTGGGGCTCGCCATCGCCTGCGGTGACGATGCCGATGCAGCGCTTGATGCGTTGCCATCGCTCAACAGCCCGCCTGGGCGGCTACAGCTGGCGGCGAAACGGGCCAATGACGCGCCGGTTTATGTCGATTACGCCCATACGCCCGATGCCCTGGCGTCGGTCCTCGGCGCGTTGCGTCCCCATACCGCCGGCAGGCTCGTCGTGGTGTTCGGCTGCGGCGGCGATCGGGACAGGGGAAAGCGACCGCAGATGGGATCGACCGCCCATAACCTCGCCGACAAAATCATTGTGACCGATGACAATCCGCGTAGCGAGGACGCTGCTACCATCAGGGCTGAAATTCTGGCCAGGTGCCCCGACGCTATTGAAATCGGCGACCGGGCGGAAGCAATCCACTACGCCACCCGGAATCTCGGTGCCGGGGACGTGCTGGTCATCGCCGGCAAGGGCCATGAGACCGGTCAGATTGTCGGCGACCAGGTCCATCCGTTCGATGATGTCGAAATGGTGCGCGCTGCGATTGCCGCCCTCGACGGGAGCAGCACATGACCGGCTCGCTCTGGAACGCCAACGAAATCGCAAACTCGACCGCGGGCATCGCGTCCGGAAGCTGGTCCGCCAACAGCGTTTCCATCGACAGTCGTTCGATGTCCCCGGGCGCGCTCTTTATCGCGCTGAAAGGTCCCAATTTCGACGGCCACGAATATGTTGCCACAGCTATCGAGGCCGGCGCCGCCGGCGCGATGATCGATCATCGGCCTGACGGCCTCGCCGCAGATGCGCCAGTGGTTCAGGTCGACGACACAATGGCCGGTCTTGCCGCGCTTGGCGGTGCATCCCGCAACCGGACAAGTGCCCGGATCGTCGCGGTCACCGGCAGCGTCGGCAAAACCGGCACCAAAGAAGCGTTGCGCGCCGCGCTGTGCGTGCAGGGTCCGACCGCCGCCAGCGAAAGCAGTTTCAACAACCATTGGGGCGTGCCGCTGTCGCTTGCGCGGATGGACCGCGATGCTGCCTACGGCGTGTTCGAAATCGGCATGAACCACCCCGGCGAGATCGCGCCGCTTTCGCGCATGGTCCGTCCAGAGGTATCTATCATCACCACAGTGGCGCCGGCCCATATCGAGTTTTTCGACTCGATTGAGCAGATCGCCGACGCCAAAGCCGAAATCTTCGACGGTATGACGGGCGGCACCGCGATCCTCAATCGCGACAACGCGATGTTCGACCGCCTGTCCGCCGCTGCTCAAAAGGCGGAAGTCGAACGCGTCCTGTCTTTTGGCGCCGCCGAGGAATCCGACGCGAGACTGATTTCATTTGCGGCAGACCGACTGGGCAGCAATGTCGAAGCACGCATTTCAGGCAAGCGTATCGGTTACCGGCTAAACCTCCCCGGTCGTCACCACATAATTAATAGCCTCGCCGTGTTCGCCGCGATCGACGCGCTGGGCGCCGATCTCAAGGAAGCCGCGCGCGGGCTAAGCGAGCTCAAACCATTGGCCGGACGAGGCAAGCGGCACGACATTAAGACCGGCAACGGCATATTTGCCGTGATCGACGAAAGCTACAACGCAAACCCGGCATCGATGGCGGCATCGATCGAAGCTTTGGGTCAACTTCCCGCCAACCGCCGCATCGCGGTACTGGGAGAGATGCGCGAGCTCGGCGCCTCGTCCGAGCAGCATCATCTCAATCTCGCAGAAATACTGCACGATTGCGGTATCGATCTTGTTTTCGCCTGCGGTCCCATGACCGTCGCGCTTATCGCCCATCTGCCCGACGCCATGCAGGGCGCGCATGCTGCCGATTCAGGCGCTTTGCTGCCGGCAGTCGCCGATATCGTTCAACCCGGCGACGCGATCATGGTCAAGGGATCCCTCGCCAGCGGCATGCGCAAAATCGTCGATGGTTTGATTGCGCTCGGCGAGCCGGTCCGCCAGACGGTCAACGGGTAGCAGGGAAAATCAGCCATGTTATATAATTTCCTGTTCCCGCTGGCCGACGACATCAACGTCTTTAACCTGTTCCAGTACCTGACATTCCGAACCGGCGGCGCGGTGATGACGGCCCTGCTCATCAGCTTCGTGCTGGGAGGGCCGCTCATTCGCTGGCTACGCTCCGTACAGGGCGACGGCCAGCCCATTCGTGAGGACGGCCCCGCCGGGCACCCGCTGACCAAAAAAGGTACGCCGACGATGGGCGGACTCCTGATCCTCATCGCACTGGCCATCTCGACATTGCTGTGGGCGGACCTTAGCAACCGATACGTCTGGGCAGTGTTGGGGGTCACCCTCAGCTACGGCGCCATCGGTTTTGTCGACGACTATCTCAAACTGTCAAAACGGTCTTCCGACGGCCTGCCGGGCAGGATCAAGATGGCTCTGGAGCTCCTGATTGCCTGCGCCGCCGCCTGGTGGATTATGGAAATCTCCCAGAGCCCGCTTTCCGGCGCGCTCGCTGTTCCATTCTTTAAATCCCTGTTGATCGATCTCGGTTGGTTCTTCGTGCCATTCGGCGCCCTGGTGATGGTCGGCGCCTCTAACGCCGTGAATCTGACCGACGGGCTGGACGGGCTGGCCATCGTACCGGCGATGATCGTCGCGGGCTGCTTCGCCCTGATCTCCTATCTCGTCGGCAACGCGGTATTCGCCGG
>JBLHKG010000272.1:0-4409 GCA_047619835.1 Alphaproteobacteria bacterium | reverse complement strand
CGTCGGATTTATCAGCAAATGGTATCTGGTCCTTGGCGCGATCGATCGCGGCTGGTGGCCGGTTGCCGTGCTGATCCTGCTGAGCTCGTTGCTGGCTGTCGTCTATGTCTGGAGGGTCGTCGAAATTGCCTATCTGCGGCCCGCGCCAGAAGGTGCGGCGCATATTGAAGAAGTCCCGCCGGCGATGATGATCCCGACCTGGGTCCTGATCGGCGCCAGCGTCTATTTCTCCCTCGATACCGAACTCTCGGTTGGAGTCGCGAAACAGGCCGCCCTGCAGCTGCTTGGGGCCGGCGGATGACAGGCAGCACTGCCATAGCATTTGCGATCGGCCTGCCGCTGTTCGGCACGATCCTGATCCTGCTCAATGATCGCTATCCCAATATTCGCGAAACCATCACTCTGGTAACATCGGTCTGCTTGCTGCTGATTGTCGTCGGTATGGTGCCCGAAGTGACAGCAGGCGGACGTCCGGAGCTGGTCCTCTTCCACATGCTGCCAGGTCTGCCGATCGCGTTTAAGGTTGAACCGCTGGGCATGATGTTCGCGCTGGTTGCTTCCGGACTGTGGGTGGTGACCTCGCTCTATTCGATCGGCTACATGCGGGCGCATCACGAAGAAAACCAGACCCGTTTCTATGCCTGCTTCGCGGTTGCGATTTCCAGCATCATGGGAATCTGTTTTTCAGGCAACATGCTCACTCTATTTGTCTTCTATGAGGTCCTCACTCTTTCCACCTACCCGCTGGTGATCCATTCCGGGACACCCGAAGCGGCCAAGGCGGGGCGGACTTATCTCGGCATTCTGATCGGCACTTCAGTCGGGTTTCTTCTCCTCGCCATTATCTGGACCTGGTCCCTGACCGGCACGCTGGATTTCACGCCTGGCGGCATTCTGAAAGGCAAGGCCGACGGCCCCGTTATCGGCATTCTTCTGTTCCTCTATATGTACGGCACCGGCAAGGCGGCGCTGATGCCGTTCCACAGGTGGCTGCCCGCAGCCATGGTTGCGCCAACACCGGTCAGTGCCCTGCTCCATGCCGTTGCTGTCGTGAAGGCCGGCGTTTTCACCGTGATGAAGGTGATCGTTTATATCTTCGGCACCGATACGCTGGCAGGGATCGGCCACGACGACTGGCTGATGTATGTCGCCGCCTTTACGATTATTGCTGCCTCCTGCGTGGCCCTGACCAAGGATAATCTCAAGGCAAGGCTTGCCTATTCCACCGTCAGCCAGCTCTCCTATATCGTGCTCGGTGCCGCGCTCGCCAACGCCTACGGCATCATGGGCGGTTCCATGCATATCGCCACGCACGCATTTGGCAAGATCACCCTGTTCTTTTGCGCCGGCGCCATCTTGGTCGCCTCACACAAGACCGAAATTTCTGAAATGGACGGGCTCGGAAGAGTCATGCCGTTCACCTTCTTTGCCTTCCTGATCGGCACGATAAGTATCATCGGGCTTCCGCCGATGGGGGGGGCCTGGAGCAAATGGTACCTGATGCTGGGGGCCGCCGAGGCCGATCAGATATTCTTTATCTTCGTCCTGATGGCAAGTTCGCTGCTGAATGTCGCTTATATGATGCCGGTCATTGGACGCGGTTTCTTTCGTCCGGCCAAAGAAGTCGATCACGGCCACAAAGATGAAGATCATCACGAGGGACAGACGCATAATGGCTGGCACGGCGTCCGGTTCGGCGCCATACGCGAGGCACCGCCCTTCTGCTTGCTGGCAATAGCCATGAGTTCAATCGGCTGTGTCTTGCTGTTTATCTATGCCGACCGGCTTTTTGACCTGCTGGCGCCAGTCGCAGGATTCAAGGGTTAAAGCGGAGGAATCGATGGCCGAGACACCCAAACCCGATGAAAAGAAATACTGGCTCGACGAAGCCAAAAACGTCGACAAGGTCTGGTATGCCGTCATTGCCATCTGCGCGGTGACGGTGATTTACGATTTTTTCTATCACAAGCATGTCGAATACGCGGTCGAGGATTTCATCCCCGGCATGTATGGCTGGTACGGCTTTGTCGCCTGCGTGTTTCTCGTCCTGTCGGCAAAGCTCCTCCGCAAAATCGTGATGCGGTCCGAAGATTATTATGACAAGTCCGATGACTGATTTTCCGCCCGGCCTGATCCTCATTCTCGGCGCATTGCTGGTGCCGCTGCTGCGCGGACAATTGCGCAACGCCTATATGCTGGCGCTGCCGCTGGTCGGCATCTGGGGATTGATGCAGATCGCGCCCGGCGCACATTTTCAGTTCGAGCTGTTCGGCCAGACACTGACCCCGGTCAGGATCGACTCTCTCAGCCTTGTCTTCGGTTATATTTTCCATATAGCTGCCGCAATCAGCGTCATCTATGCCTTCCATCTGAAAGACACCACGCAGATGGTCGCCGGCCTTCTCTATGCCGGCTCTGCCATCGGCGCCGTCTTTGCCGGTGATCTGATCACGCTGTTTGTCTACTGGGAAGGGAGCGCCATTGCCTCGGTCTTCCTGATCTGGGCCAGCCGTACGGAAAGCGCCTATCGCTCCGGCATGCGCTATTTGATCATCCAGGTCGGCTCGGGCGTCCTGCTGCTTGGCGGCGCCGTCCTCCACTTCAATGCAACGGGCTCGCTCGCCTTCGAAAAGATGGGGCTTTCCGGACCCGGACCGGTTCTGATCTTTATCGCCTTCGGTATCAAAGCCGCCTTCCCACTGCTGCATAACTGGCTGCAGGACGCCTATCCCGAAGCCACCGTAACCGGAACCGTGTTCCTGTCGGCATTCACGACCAAGCTTGCGATCTACGCGCTGGCGCGCGGCTTCCCCGGCACCGACCTACTGATCTTGATCGGCGCGACCATGACCGCATTTCCGATCTTCTTCGCGGTGATCGAGAACGATCTCCGCCGTGTGCTGGCCTATTCGCTCAACAACCAGCTTGGATTCATGGTGGTCGGCATCGGCATTGGCACCGAGCTGTCAATTAACGGCACCGCCGCCCATGCCTTCTCGCACATCCTCTATAAAGCACTGCTGTTCATGTCGATGGGCGCCGTGCTGTACCGTACCGGAACCGTCAAGGGATCGGAGCTCGGCGGGCTCTATAAAACAATGCCCTATACCACCGGGTTCTGTATCGTCGGGGCGGCTTCGATTTCCGCCTTCCCCTTATTTAGCGGCTTTATCTCGAAATCGATGATTGTCGCTGCGGCGGCTGGCGAAGGTCACTGGATTGTATGGCTGATCCTGCTGTTTGCCTCCGCCGGCGTGTTCCACCATTCGGGGATCAAGATCCCCTATTTTGCCTTTTTCCAGCACGATTCCGGGCTGCGGCCAAAGGAAGCGCCCATCAACATGCTGGTGGCGATGGGAATCGCGGCGTTCCTGTGTATCGCCATCGGGGTTTACCCGGCGCCGCTTTACGCCCTGCTGCCCTACGAGGTGAAATTTATCCCCTATACGACCACCCATGTCGTCACGCAGCTGCAGCTTTTGATGTTCTCGGCGCTGGCCTTTGGCTTCCTGATGCGCACCGGGCTTTATCCCCCCGAACTCAGATCGACCAATCTCGATTTCGACTGGAGCTATCGACGGTTGTTGCCGGCCGCAATCCGGGGCGTATCCCGAATATACACGCCAATCGATACCGGGATCCGAAACGGCTTCCACCGCAGTATCCGCTGGATTATCGCCACCGTCTTCCATAGCCATGGGCCGGAAGGACTTCTTGCCCGCACCTGGACGACCGGATCGACGGTGCTCTGGGTCGCCGTCCTGCTGGCGCTCTATATGCTGTTCTACTTCTTCTGATCGAGCCCAAACGCGGGCGGGTAATCCAGCGTCAGACCGCTGGCGAGCACACCTCGACGAATTTCCAGCGCCATAAAGGCATCCCCCGAAAACGGCGCGGTGACGCTGCGTGCCTTCTCTGCGGAGAACCCGAAGCGCGGGTAGTAACCCGGATGGCCGAGCACAAAGACCGCGTCCACCCCACGTGACCGGCACAGCGCGAGGCCAGTCATGACCAGCCTTGTGCCGATCCCCTGCCGCTGCCGATCCGGCAATACCGCCATCGGCGCGAGCGCCGCTGCGCTGATCGTCCTTTGAGAGCCGCCAACTTCCAGCCGGCTGAACATCACATGGCCCAGCACGCCATTGCCGATAACGGCGACCATTGAGGCCAGAACATCTCCCTCCTTGCGAAGCCGGTCGACGAGATTTTCTTCGTCATGCCCGCCAAAGGCGGCGCGGTTGAGCTTACGGATACCGACCCGGTGATGGGTCCGTTCTTCGACGACACGTAGCGCCTCGTCAAATGTAGCGCCGCTCACGCCCGAATTCCTTTCTGAAGGATCTGCCAAATGCGCAGCGCATCCCTGATATGAGCCGCTCCCTGTATTCATAAACTATTAGTCCTAAACT
>JBLHKG010000271.1:0-4413 GCA_047619835.1 Alphaproteobacteria bacterium | reverse complement strand
ATATCCAGCGCATTGCGGAGACCCCGCCGATAGAGTCCGACGCAGCGAAGAAAGAGACCGAACACCGCCAGCAATATTTTAAACGGCTTCCACAAGCGGCTGTGGCGCCGGCCATCCGGCATGCGTTTTGCATCGATCGCTTCAAGCGCTGCGCGGCGGCGCGCCCACTCAATCCGCTTCGGATCAGCCTCCTCGAAACTCACCGATAAAGGCCGACGCCGGCGATCCTGCGGTCGATTTCAGCGACCACTTTCTTGTAGGCAGCACTGTTCACGTCGCCAAAGCGGCTCCGAAACTCGCCCTCGCTCATCCCTTCCGGCAGATCGGTGAATTGGGGAAAAAAGCTGCTCTCGTTGCGCTCCGTCGACAGCTTGTCCTGGAACTCGACCGCGCTTTCCATCGCCGCCTTTGCAAAGCGGACGCCGATACGGTCGGCGCCAATATCGGTGAAGCTAAATCCGCTCTTTTTGCCTGAATCCTTCACCTCTTTCAGCTCACCAATCAGATTGGCCGCCGCAGAGCCGCCGGCCAGCGACAGCCCCATCGAAATGGTGAAATGCTGGACAAAATCATGGCGACCGTTGAGACGGACATGACTGATCGACCGCCGCCGGGATTTCTGTTCCGCCGTCAGGACTTCACCATCGACAAAGCGCTCAAACCGTCCGTCGCCGAAATAGATCGCGATCGCCATCATCGCCGCTTGATTTTCAGCGGCCGGATCGCGGGTCAACGAACGCTCTTTGGCGAGGCCAAAGAGCGGACGGATGAATTCGATCAGCGAAATGCGATCGCGGCCAACCCTGTCGCTGGTGCTTTCCAGGAGGGCTATGTACGGCTTGATTTTGCGCGGATGGCTGAGCGAAAGTTGGCGTTTAGCCGCCGATTTAAGATCCGCGACCAGTTTCGCGGGCGGGCGGAAATCAACGATGGCCATGCGGTCGGAGACCTGAACCGACTTGACCGCGTTGAGGATCGGATCGGCCTTACCGGGACCGACCAGATGGTCGAGCGCGAAGCGCAGAACCGGCTTTATGATGAACGGTGGGATTTCGATCGCGCCAATCGCAAAGCGGGAAATATCAAGCCCGAAGGCGGACGGCGCGATAACGGCGCGAAAATTGACATACCGCCCCAACGGATTTTCCGGGACGGGGGTGGCGACCGTGACGGCGACAATCACGCCGAAGCGCGTCACCTGAACCTGGCCGGCAACCTGTTTGATGGCGCCCATCGCTCCCTTAAGCACCGTGTTAAGCTCATCCCCGGTAGCCATAAGCCTGGTTATCTTTCCGGCCGGCATCTTCCGCGGGTCGTAGCGCTCAGCCAAAGCCTGCGCGCGCTTCAGATCGGCGGCATTGATATCACCCTGTCGTGCGATCAACGGCTTTTGATCGATCCCCATCACCACCACAGCGATCGGCAACCCGAGGACGGCAAGAAACAGAAGAAGAAATAATGACTTGAAGAAACAGCCCATCGGACATCCTGCAGGTTAATTGGAACGGCATCCTTGCGCCGCCCCGGTCAAATAATGCGGTCGCAGATAGTTGACCAGGCAAGCAATTTTATCAAGCAGAACCGGGGATTTAGGGGATTAAATCAGGGAACCAGTAACGCATTCAACGCACTTAACATCGCCACGATCAAAATCGATGCGACAACAACGAATGTCAGATTGGTCCGGGTGATCAACCCCTCGGGCGAGAGACCGAACATCACAGCCCCGGTGGCGATCGACAGGCTGCCGATTGAGATCGCGGTGCAGAGACCCCAACCCGCCAGCATGGCCTGCATCACCACCAGATCGGCGAGGCCGGTTGGAATGCCGGTAAACAGGATCAACGCGATGGTGCCGCTGACAATCGGGTGGATGCCACAAAGACCGGCGATATTCATCGACATGATTATGACAAAGATGATCGCCGTCGGGGACAGCGCCAGCGCCTTCAACCAGTCGAGCAGGCCCATGGCGGGCAGAGACGCTTCGAACACGACTCCCAGCGTCATGGCGAAAACCAGCATCGACGATTCTGGACCGATCCGGCCGATCCCTGTCCTTGTTGCCCGAAGCGCGGCGCGAACCTCACCGCCTTTTGCAGCCGCCACGGCCAGCAGACAGGGGATCGGCATGCCGATCACCAGCGCCTGAAGGGTGGTCAGACTGGTTGTAACGCTGGCGGCGACAACGACCAGGGCGGCGCCGGCAATCGGCGGCAGAACAGGCGCGAGTGTCGCCAGAGCCCGCCAAACCGTGGCGGGGCCGTTCGCGGACCGACCGGAGTGCCCGGAGTGCCCGGTTCCGCGCTCAAACATCGTCACCGCCAGCAGAATGCTAAGGATCGCGATCACCAGCCCGACCACCATGCTTTGCCAGATGGCAACGTCCGGCAGATAAACCGCGGCTACGCCGGTCGCCACGACAAAGGGCGACCAGAACGGGACAATCGCTATGCCGCGGAGCGCCGACATAAATACTCTTTTGCGTTCCTCAACAGGGGCATCACGTCCGACGATGGGAGCAAAAATGGCAAACACACCGACCTGTAATACCGATCCCAGCAGAAATGCTCCCACCGTGACCCCGCCGCCGCGCTCGTCCTGATCGATCGCCGCGAACAACCGTCTGGCCGCGCCGATCTCAGGTCGCTGATCGGCGGTGGTGCGGAGCAATACAATCGTCGCGAGAAATGCGGGAAAGAGCACCGCGCGCTCCAACCCGAGAAGAATAGCCGCCCATTGGCCGTAAAAAGCGGCCAGCCCGGCCGTCGCGAGACCAAGCGCGCCGCAGAGCAATCGAATCTGTCGCGGCATCGATATCAGCGCGGCGCCCACCAGTGCCATCAACGGCCCAACCGTCAACCAGGGCGACCACCAGGACATCCCGGGCAAATCGAACACGATACCGGCGATGCCCAGCAGCCACAGCAATGCGACCAAGGCGGCTATCACGGCGGCTATCACAGGGGCGAGCACAGAACTCAGCGGTTTTTCACTCAAAGGGCGTCGCCCGTCATCGCTGCCTCAAATTCTTCACAATGTCCCCGCATCTTGATCCGTATAGACGCTTGCATCACGGTGTTGCGCAAGCCACTTTAGACTGGAAATCAGAAAAAGGATCCCGCCCATGGCCCGGTTCATTCCCCTTCTCGCCGCGCTAGCCGCGCTCACAGCGGTTCCATCGGTCGCGCGGTCGGACGATCCGCCGCGCCGCTATGTCGCCGTGCAGGGCAGCGGCTCTGTTACCGCGACACCCGATCAGGCCCATATCAACACAGGCGTCAGCATCCGTGCCGAGACCGCGCGTCAGGCGCTCAACGCCAATAACGCGGCGATGTCCCGGCTGATGACGGCGCTGAAGAAGGCCGGTGTCAAAGCGGACGACATAAGGACCAGCAATTTCAGCGTCTCCCCCTGGTATAAACCCTACGTGCGCAACCGTCCCCGCGTGATAGGGGGATATCAGGCTTCCAATCAGGTCCGGGTAAAGATCCGCGACATCGCAAAGCTGGGCGGCATTCTCGACGCGGTCGTCACGGCGGGATCGAACCGCGTCAATGGCGTCCAGTTCAGCGTCGACAAACCCCGGGAATTACTCGATCAGGCGCGGCGCAAGGCAGTCGCCGACGCAAGACGCCGCGCGACGCTCTATGCCGAGGTTGCCGGCGCCAAGCTAGGCAAGGTCCTGTCGATCGACGAGCAAGGCAGCCGTCTGCCGCAACCGCGCAGGGTCGCCACGGATTCGCTGATGAAGTCGGAAGCATCCGTCCCCGTCTCCGCCGGCACACAGGAAATCACAGCCAGCGTCTCAGTACGGTTTGAGCTCGAATAGACGGGTTTAAAAGCCGGCCCGCCTTGGCAGATCCTGCGTCCGTAAACGGGCGCCGAACACTATCCAACGGACCCGCCAAATGTCCGTTGTTCATCTACCAGCGGAAGTGTTTTTCGGCGGGCTACACGGTCGGCTAATAGCCAAGGGCAGACCTCTTCGCTGCACCGCATTTCGCAATTTCAGGCGTCACAAATTGTGACATTTTTCGCCGAAATGATCCCAAATTTGTCGGTGGATTTTACAGTATTTATATTATGGGATTATTCGCGAGGGCTAACCCCTTGTTAATACAAAATTAACCAAGTTGGCACAGTTCTTGCATAAAAATCGGCTCGCATGAGCGTTATCGTCATTGAAGCTGGAATCAAGAATATGAAAAACATCAAATCAATCGCGGCCGGACTTTTTTTAGCGGTCGCCACAGCAGTAATAACAGCGCCTACGGTATCGGCAGCGCCGATTACCGTTCCCACCGGGCTGAACCCCGGTGATCAATACCGGCTGGTCTTCGTTACCACGACAACTATTGCATCGTTCGGCAATACCGATATTGCCACCTACAATGCCTTTGTCACCGGAGT
>JBLHKG010000270.1:0-4446 GCA_047619835.1 Alphaproteobacteria bacterium | reverse complement strand
AACCGGTTGCGGAAATTATACGGGCAATTGAAGATGAAATCCGGATTGTCATAGATATTCATGACGTTTGGGGCGGTGTTTCCGCCCAGTAACAGTGCCGGGCTGGAGGACGCGTTGACGACGCGATATTTCGCGTTCATCGGCACCGACCAGAGCGATCCTTTCTGCCATTCGAAAACATGGACTTTGTCCTCCCGGCCTTCCTCCCACACTTCGGTGGAACCACGGCCATCGACGACAAAATATTGCTGCTCATAAATATGGCGGACCGGGTTCAGGGCGCCGGCGCCGGGCACTTCGATGATATGGCAGCCCCACATGCCTTCGGTCCCGAACAGCTGGATAAAGCTGGCATTGCCGCCCATCAAGTCCCACTTTTGAAGCGGAAGATCCTGTACCTTGCTAATGCCGATCGCGCGATAGATCGGGATATCCTGGGAATCCATCCACAGGTCGTAGGGCGATTTGGGCGCCTTGAATTTGCCAAATCCCGTGCGAGTCAGCTTGTCGGTTGGCGCGGTCCAGTCATGGCCGTGGCCGTCGATTCCATCATGCGGTGCCATTATTATTCTCCTACTGCCTGAAAATTATCGGTCTGCGCTTTGTACGCCTTCCGTAATAAGGTCATAATAAGGCGCGCGCGGTGCGTGGGCAATCCGCAGCCATGTCATGTCAGGGAAAAAAATGCTTTTCATTCACAACGACGTTGTTGCACAGGTTCTCGTAATGGAGGACGCAATAGATTGTCTCGAAAAGGCATTCCGGCAATTGGTGGAAGGCACCGCGACCCATCGTCCACGCTGCGACATGTATGCACCGTCATCGACCGTCGAAGACGGCTATTACCGCTGGGGTACGATGGAAGGTTATAATGACGGCATCTTCGCGATCCGCATGAAATCCGACGTGATGACCTGGCCACAGGACGAGGCCGGCAACTGGACGGAGGAAAAATACTGCGTCGAACCCGGCACCTATTGTGGGCTCGTCTTTCTGATGAGCACCGATAATGGCGAGCCGCTCGCCCTGATGAATGACGGTATCATTCAGCATGTGCGGGTCGGCGCCGGCGCCGGGCTCGGCGTCAAGGAGCTGTCACGCGCCGATTCACATACCGTCGGCATGCTCGGCTCCGGCGGCATGGCGCGAACTTTCCTCGAGGCTTTTCGCTGTGTCCGGGACATCCGCAAGGTGAAGGTCTATAGCCCGACCAAAGCGAACCGCGAGGCATATGCCGATGAAATGCGGCTACGATTCAATCTCGAGGTTATTCCGGTCGACGATCCACAGCTGGTCTATGAAGACGTCGATATCGTCGCGTCCTGTACCGACACGATGAAGCCGACAATTGTCAGTGAGTGGCTTCAGCCCGGTCAGCATGTGACCATCGTCAACGCGTTCGAAATCGGTCAGGACGGGCTGGATAGATGCGACATTAAAATCCGCCAGGGAATTCAGGGGCTGAAAATTCTTGAGGATATTTATGACGACGTTCAAGGCAGCGACGGTGTTACGGTCAAAGCATCGCGTGGCCACAGCCCCGTCGCCTTTATCGCCGGTACCGAGGAAGAACGGAAACGGCTGCCGCAACGCAATTCGTCGCGTGATATCGTCAATGTGTTCCCGAGTTATGGCGATCTGATTTCAGGGCGCGTCGAGGGGCGGACGAGCGACGATCAGATCACCTTTTATCAGAATAGCGGCATGCAGGGACTGCAGTTCTCCGCCGTCGGCGGTCACGTCTGGCGGCTCTGCATGGAACGCGGGCTGGGACGTCCGCTGCCGCGCGAATGGTTCCTGCAGGATATACGGGATTAGCGGACGGACAGCGGTCACACTGTCTTTACGTTTGCATTACCTTTAGCGCATCGCGTTCGCCGACCGAGCGCCGGATGATCCGCACCGAGGAGGTAAGAAACAGACTTGCCATAATGGCGGCGACCAGCAGGTCGGGCCAGGCTGCCCGCGTGGCAAAGACGCCGGAAGCCGCGATTACGACCGCGATATTGCCGATGGCATCGTTTCGGCTGCACAGCCAGACAGATTGAACATTGGCGTCGCCGTCACGAAAGCGGAGCAGCAATAGGACGCTAATCAAGTTAGCCGCGAGCGCCAGCAGACCCACAATTCCCATCGTCAGCGGTTCCGGTACTTGGTCCAGAAACACCCGCCAGACCGTTGATGCCAGCACCCAGAGACCCAGCACGGCTAATGACACTCCCTTGAACAAGGCGGCATTGGTCCGCCAAACTGGCGGTCGGGCGATGACGAACAGGCTGAGCGCGTAGGTCATACTGTCACCGAGAAAATCCAGCGCGTCGGCCTGAAGGGCCTGCGACCTCGAAGTGAAGCCGGCGGTGATCTCTACGATAAACATCGTCGCATTAATGGCGATCACCGCCCAAAGTGCCCGCCGATAGGCAGGGTGGTCTCCGGTAAAGGCGTTCTCATGATCGTGGCAGGAATCGTGCGGCATATCGGTCTGCGACTCGGTGATTGATGGGGCTGTACTCTACGGATAAAGATGTACAGGATTGCGCAATATTAAGATAATTCTCAATTCCAGAAGGAGAAATTCGTGGCGACCAGGATGAACGAGCGCGAAGCAAACCTACGCCAGCCTGCGATTCCGCTGGAGCCGTTGATCGATCCCGCCGAGTGGTGCGGCGCCGATCTGGAGGCAGATCGTGCCTGGGAATTCTGGCTGACCGATGCCGAGATCGCGGAAATAGATGCAGCGATCGCCAGCGTCAGCGCGCGGGGGCTGGATATCAAGGACATCACAGTGGATGATTTTCCATTGCCAGTGCTGGATCAGAAGCTGGCGGCGATGAAACGGCAATTGAGCGATGGGTTTGGTCTTGCTGTCCTCCGCGGCCTGCCGGTAGAGCGCTATTCGATTGCCGAGGCGGCGGCGGCCTATTGGGGCGTAGGCCTCAGAATTGGTGTTCCTGTCCCGCAAAACTATAAGGGGCATGTGCTGGGCCATGTAGTCGATCTTGGCGGGTTGTCTCGCGACAAAGACCCGTCGATTCGCGGGTACAACACGTCCGGCCCGCTGTCTTATCACAGCGATAGTTGCGACATTGTTGGCCTTCTTTGTTTGCAAAAGGCGAAGGAGGGCGGGCTGAGCAAGCTCGCCAGCGCTGTCGCAATCCATAACGAAATGCTGCGAAGGCGGCCCGACTTAGTCGAAGAACTCGTTAAGCCCTGGTACCGCGACAGACGGAACGAAATCCCGCCTGGCAAAAAGCCATATTTTGAACTTCCCGTGTTTCATTTCGCTGAGGGTTATTTCAGTTGCGGCTGGCAGAATTTTTATATCCGTTCGGCACAGCGCTTCGACGAATTGCCGCGCTTTACCGAGCGGCAGCAAGAGGCGCTCGACATGGTCGATGCGCTGTCAGCAGAGTTGTGCTTCGACCAGATATTCGAGCCGGGAGATATGCAGTTTCTGCATAACCATGTCATTGTCCATTCGCGCACATCATATGACGACTATTCCGAGCCTGAACGGCGGCGGCATTTATTGCGGCTCTGGCTCGCGACCCCGGGTGGACGGCCGTTGACGGACGCAATTCTGGATCGCTATGTCGGCCTTAAATCCGGCCAACGCCCGGCCGGCATCGTCGTCGAAGGCATGGAGCTGTGCGCGCCGCTTGTGCCTGAGTAGGGGGGGCTCCCAACCAATACGTCAGTTAGCGGAGCGGAGCGCTGCTTACACCCGATGATGGCCCTATCGGCACGCCTTTTGGGGAAACAGTCATGGAAATGTCGGAGCCGCCGAGCGTGCGACCGGAAATCTGGATGGTCGCAATACGGCTGCCGCGGCTGTAGGTGAGGATGCTCGTGCCGGCGCGTACCGTGGTGATCGGACTCCAGCTAAATCGGGGCATTTCCGAAAAATAGAAATCATAGGTCCGGCTGGCATTCGCCGATACCGTCATCACCAGACGACCGATCCAGGCATCACGCTCGCCCAGTACCAGTGACCGCTGAAGGTCCATCTTGGCGCCTGTAGGCACGGGAACATCGCTAAACTGAGCGAAGCTCGGCTCGGAAACAGCCCCCTCCGAATTGGGTCGGCTGCTCGCGGACAGCGACGCGGTATTTTCGCAGCCTGAGATCAAAATTGCACTGACGCCGAGCAGGAGAACGGCAAAGGTTGATTTTCGGAAGGGGGAACGGCTTAACATGACTATTGTCCAGAAATGACGGCAACGTGTAACTATATCACGCCGCCGCCTCAAAAAAGTGGGAGCCGATTCGCCGCGTAACCGCTGTTATTAACCACAAAACTTAGTCGGACGTTAGCTTCCGCTGGATATCATGGTCCGGAATTTACAGCGCCAAGTAGGTAGACTGTAGCCTGTCGGAGAAGAGACCATGACTCAGGCAATTTCGGCCCAGCCGGGCAGGACGTCCGGCACGGTCCTCACGGCAATT
>JBLHKG010000269.1:0-4447 GCA_047619835.1 Alphaproteobacteria bacterium | reverse complement strand
GCTGTTCACCGCAGGACAAGTTGGCACGCGGCCCGACGGAACCGTCCCCGAGACTTTCGAGGAACAGCACGAGCAAGTTTGGCAGAACACGCTGGCGATACTTGCCGATGCCGGCATGGGGCCGGAGGATATCGTGCGCATCAACGTCTATTCAACCGACCCGGACGGACTAAAATTCCTCAAGCCGCACCGCGAGAAATACCTCAAGCCGGACCACACACCGGCCTCGACCTGGGTCGTCGTGCGCCAGCTCGCCAACCCGAAATGGGTCGTCGAGATGGAAACGGTCGCGGCCAAAGGCTGACGGCTATTCCGCGCCGAGGTCGCCGCCCCGGCGCCTACTCATTGATTTGATATATCTAAGCGAACAGGCGTTCGTAACGGCGTTTTATAACGCCATGACCTCGACACGCGCTTCGAATGATGATTGTCCGACCGCGAAGGGGAAAAGATTCAGCGCCTGGGCCGGCACCACGACTTCGCCTGATGTCAAGGTATTGAGCCCGGTCCAGCCGTCCCGCATCCACACCACGCCGCAACCGATCTTGTCGGTAACATGAGCGAAAGCTTCGAAATCGCCGCGCTGATTATAAATTCGGATACGATCGCGATCGTTGACGCCACGTTCTGCAGCATCCGTGACCGACATCCACAGCAACGGTATGGGATCGCGCTTGGCCAACGTCGGCAAAGCCCGGCCATTGTCGAAAAAGGAGTGGAACTGGGTAATCGTGCGGCCCTGGCACATCGTAAGAGGGTAGTGATGTCGCACGCCATTGGGCGGCGTGGGCAAGGCAGGCAATCCCAGATCTTCGGCTTGTTGCGAATAAAATTCGATCTTGCCGGATGGAGTGTCGTAACGGTGCGAGGGATACGCAACCTGCGATATTTGCAGCGGCGCCCGTCCCTGATTGTCTCGCAGCGATGACACTGTGGCATTGCCGGTCGCGGGATGGTCCAAAACGGCGTTGATCGCGTCTTCGTAAGTGGACCAGGGAAAAAAGTCTTTTACGCCGAGACGCGCGGCGAAGCCCTTCAACACTTCGTAAAACGGACGCGCCTCTCCGGCCGGTAGCAGCGCCCGGTCCATCAGGTAGACATGAGTGTTCGTTGCCTTGCAGCCCACTTCTTCGAGCCAAACGGTGCCGGGAAGTATCACATCGGCATATTGGCGCGCCGTATCATTCATGAAGATGTCGTAACTGACGACCAGATCGGCACGTTTCAATCCCCGGCCGGTGCTTGCGGCATCCGGAAACGAAGACAGAATATTAGACCCGACGGTGAGCAGAACGCGGATGCGGCCGGCCTCGAGAGCCGCCGCGATATCGGGCATCTGGTTGGCAATGTAGGTGCCCGGCTTGCGCGGGACTTGCTCGGCAATGTTCGCCATGCCCCGGCCATGGCTGTGGCTCCCATGGCGTGGCCCGATACCCCCGCCCGGCACACCAAAATTGCCGGTTAGCGCGGGTAAGCACGAGATCGCACGCGCGGCCAACCATTTATTCGCACCTTTGTGCAACGAACTGCCACCAATGACCACCATTGCCGGCTTTGTCCGCGCATATCGGCGGCCGAGGGCGATAATGCGCTCGGGCTCGATATTCGTTTCTTTCGCCGCCCAATCTGGGGTGAACGACTGAACGTGCTTTTTCAGCGCGTCGAAGCCCACCGTATGAGCGCCGACGAACTCGCGGTCGTATAATTTTTCATTAATGAGAACATGCATGAGCGCGAGAGCCAGTACCGCATCGGTACCGGGACGAATCAGGAAGAGGTCGTCCGACTGGGCCGCGGCTTCGGTCTCACGAACATCCACAGTGACAATATGGGCGCCCCGGCTTTTGGCGAGGGCCACGTGACGAGCTGTGTTCGGCTGGCTCGACAAATTGGCGCCCCACAAGATAATCATTTCCGAGTTTGCGCTCATATCCTCCTTTGTGCTGGTCTCGAGGGCGCCGGTCAGGCCCAACCCGAAAGCACCGAGCCCCCAGCAAATCATGGTTGGGTTCCATGTCTGACAGCCATACATTTTGGCAAACCGCTGGATGAGTTGCGGCTTCACACCGACGCCATAGTCGTTGACGATATGCCCATGTCCGGGCCAAAGCGCGACCGCCTCATGACCAACCTGCTGCATCTTGGCGCATATGATATCGAAGGCTTCCTCCCAGCTCGCCTGTCGCCATGAATCTTCGCCTCGTGCCGCACGGATCATGGGGTGCAGTAGCCGCTTCGAATTACCCATAATTTCGCGCGCTGCCCGACCACGCACGCAAAGAAATCCCTCGCTGTCGGGATTCGACTTGTCGCCGGTGATATTGATCAAGCAGCCATCTTCGACCTCAGCTACCATTCCGCAAAAAGTCGGATGGCAATTCATCGGGCACATCGTGCGAAAAGTTTGCGATTGTGGTGGGTTCATTGCAGATCCAAACATCTTTCGCCCCGTGGGGACACTTTTGGGAGTGATCTCGCTATGCGGCTGTTGCCCGGCGGAGGATAGCAAAATCCTTCTGAGAAGCCCGCTATTCAATAATTCAAACACCTGTACCTTATAAGGTCTAGTTAGACAGAATCGTTGAGCTGAGGGGGAGAGTGGATTTGGCTCGTTGTAGCGACGGAAGGAGCGAAGTCGAGACGAAAACACGGAGCCAGTTCGGGCAGCGTCGGGAACCGTACGTGATAGTTGACGACTGCTTTGGCCCCGATAGCGGATGTGAACCCGTCTTATGTCCGAAGTCGGAGTAACAGCAGACGCAATTTGCGGTTGCCACCGACGACCGGAAATGGCCAAAAACAAACATATTCCCGGTAAAGATTTCTTACAGCTAGGCGTCTTACGTTAGCCGATATAAACGGCGCGCTGGCCGACCTTCGGGCCGCCTGTTGTCGGGCCGCCCGTCAGATCGACCGTCAAGCCGACGTGCGGCCGCCGTCGACTTTCAGATCGGTACCGGTCATGTGCGGTGCCTCGCCGCTCAGCGCGAAGGCTATGACCGCCGCGATCTCCTCGGGCATGGTAATCTCGCCCATCGGAACGCCCTTCAGACCGCGGTCGATATGACCGGGCCGGTTGATCGTGCCCGGCGTCAGCGTAAGACCCGGGACGATCGCGTTGACGCGGATCTTCTCCGGCGCCAGCTCAACGGCGAGTGCCCGAACCATCTGATGGATCGCGCCTTTCGAAGCGACATAGGAAGACGCCTGCGGGCCCGGGCGCACCGCATTCGACGAGGTGGTGACGAACAGATCGCCACCTTGGCCCTGCTGCTTCAGAACCCGCGTCGCCGCCTGCAATGTATGAAACGTGCCGTGCAGATTGACCGACAGCACGTGGTGCCATTCTTCGTACGTCGATTCGATAAAGGGCCGGCGCTCGATCATAACGCCGGCATTGGCGACGGCAGCGTCGAGCCGGCCAAACTTCGCCACCGTGTCGTCGACCATCCCCTGCACCTGATCGTCCTCGCGTATATCGACGGCCATCGTCTGGAAGCGCCCGTCAGCGCCCGCCTCACGTGCCAGTTCCATGGTCTCGGCGAGACCGTCCGTGTTGATGCCGGCGGCGGTGACGCTGGCGCCATCGCTTGCCACACGCAACGCGATCGCCCGCCCGATGCCCGTCTCGGCGCCGGTGACGAGAACAACTTTTCCCGAAAGATCGTAGTAACCCATTTCCCATTCCCTCCCGTCAGGCCGACGTACGGCCGGCATCGACCTTGAGCAAGGTGCCGGTCATGTGCGGTACCTCGTCGCTCAGCGAAAAGGCGACGAAAGCGGCGAGTTCATCGGGTTGGACAATCTCGTTCATCGGTACTGCCTTGAGGCCGGCCTCAATATAACCCTGCTGACTGGTCACCGGCTTCGTCTCCGCCATGCCGGGAACGATTGTATTGACCTTGATCTTGTGCGGCGCCAACTCGACAGCGAGTCCGCGCAGCATCTGATGCACACCGCCCTTGCTCGCAACGTAGGGGATAAGTCCAGACATCGGCCGGATACCAGTCGACGAGCCAGTGGCGAGCAGGCTGCCTCCCTCGTCCTGCGCGACCAGCACCTTGGCCGCGGCGTGCAATAGGTAGAACACGCCGGTCAGGTTGACCGCGACAACGCGCTCCCAGTCCTTCATGTCCCACTCACCGAACGGCGTTGCTACGTTGAAGGCACCGGCATTGGCGATCGCCGCATCGAGCCGGCCGAACTTGGAGACCGTACTGTCGATGGCGTTCTGCACCTGATCGGCCTTCGTCACGTCGGTCACGACGGCCTGTATGCGATCGCCGGCGCCCGCCGCTTCAGCTTCGGCGAGGGTCTGGTCGATATCTTCCTGGTTGATGCCGGCGACCGTCGCCGAAGCCCCGTCCCCGAGGCAGCGCAGGACAATGGCGCGGCCGATGCCGCTCTCGCCTCCGGTCACCACGATCGATTTGCCAGCCAGACGCCC
>JBLHKG010000268.1:0-4478 GCA_047619835.1 Alphaproteobacteria bacterium | reverse complement strand
CTGCGTTTGCCTTGCTTTGACGCCTCTTCATCGGTGAAATCCATATCGACGCCGGTTTCGCGCGAATTTTCCTTATCCGATGGCATGATTTCCCGCACCAGCTGATAGGACAGCAGGACGAGGGCAATGATCCCAACCGTCCATGGGTAAAGCTTCGCCTGTATTGGCATATCCCACGCTTCATACACCGCGGCGGCAAAGACTATGAAGAACAGAAGCGTCAGAACCGTACGCGGTTGAAATCGAAGTCTCATATCAGGCCTCTGTCTCTTGTGCCCGTAACTTGGCGTTCTGGTCCTGGAACATCGGATAGGCGAGGCAGGCGAGGAGAATGATAAAGATGATAATTACACCCGGTCGCAGCAGGAATTCCGCACCGTAGAGCTGGACCGATGTCCACATATAGCGCTCGGCGATGGGGCCGAGGACGAGACCAAGCAGAAGCGGCGGCCGGGGCCAGCCCGCGGCGCGCATGAAATAACCGAGGGTGCCGAAGCCGAGCATTATGAGCACGTCTTCGAACCGGCTGGCGGCGGCGAAGCTGCCGATGACCGCCATTCCCAGGATACAAGGGATCATCAGAGATGGCCGCAGCTTGGTCGCCATGGCGAGTTGGCGGGTAAAGGCGAGGCATAGAAGGGTTGTGATAATAGAGCCAATAACCAGCAGCCAGATCATCGAAAAGGTGAGATGCAGATCCTTGGTCAGCATGTCGCGGCCCGGCGTAATGCCGACGATAACCAACGCGCCAAAGATCAGCGCGAGCGTGCTTGATCCCGGAATTCCGAACGCGAGAGTCGGTATCAGAGAACCGCCTTCCTTGGCGTTGGTTGCGGCATCGACGGCGATGACGCCCCGAACATCGCCCTTACCAAAGGTTTCTCGCGCGCCGGGACAGGTTTGCTTGGCGCTGCCATAGGCGAACCAATCGGCGACAGCAGACCCGAGCCCGGGAATAACGCCAACCCAGACACCGATCATGCTGCTGCGGAGTATTAGCCACCTGTGTGTGTACGCATCCTTGATACCCTGTTTCCGCCCTTTGCTCAGATCGCCAAGCGGCAGGTCCGAAATACCGCTTCCCTTGATGCCCATATAGAGCAGCTCGGGAATGGCAAACAGCCCGATGGTAACCGGGATCAGCTTGAACCCGTCGATCAGGAACAGTTGGTCGAAGGTGAAGCGGTGCATACCGGTAATTACGTGGACGCCGACCATGGAAATCATCAGGCCGAACGCGCCAGCAATGATTCCCTTGACCGGCGCCTTGCCGCTCAACGAGCCAACCATGGCGATGCCGACCATCACGAGCATGAAGAATTCCGGTGGTCCGAGCAAAAGGACGAGGGGGCGCAGAATCGGGATTGCGGCAAACAGCACCATCGCACCGATGACGCCACCGATGGCGGAAGAAGTGAACGCAGCGGAGAGAGCTCTCGCCGCTTCGCCGTTTTGCGCCATTGGATAACCATCCATGATGGTCGCCTGGCTGCCACCACCGCCGGGAACGCTGAACAGGATCGAGGTGATCGAGTTCGCCGTGTTGCTGACCGCCCAGATACTCATGATCAGGCAAATCGCCTCGAACTGGTTCAGGGAAAAGGCGAAGGGCAGCAGCAAGGCAATTGCCGTCTTGCTGCCAATACCGGGCATGGCGACCAGCGTCGAGCTGATGATGATGCCGACCATCATCAACAGGAACGCCTTCCATTGGAGGATCCCGAGTAAACCCTCTATCGCTGCGTCTAGCATATCGCTTGTCCTGTCTTTGGTCTGCGGCTGACAGCCCAAACCTGTTGCTGACGGCTGGCAGCCCGGCGCAGATTAAGGTATTGGCTGTTGTTCGACAGCCCCTCTTCGGAACGTCTATTTACAAGCGACCAGCGAGGCTTCGCCGCCCGGTTTGGGATAGGTGAACTGGCAATTCATCCCCATTTTGATGGCCTTACGCTTCGCCTTCTTGCCACTGACCGTGATTTTGGTCCGTGAACCGGAAATCTTTGCCATGACTTCCTTGCCCTTGTAATCGATCCACACACGGCGGCCACCGCGCTTGATCTTCGTCACCGCGCCTGCGTGTTTGAGGAGTTTGCTCAGATCCTTCTTGGGCTTCTTGGCCCCCGCCTTGAAAAGGGCGATGACCTTGTCGGATGCGCCGAGAATATCCCGGTTGATGCTGTCCATCAGCTTGGGGTCGGTCCACGCGACATTGCGCTTGGCCCGTTTGGTTTCCTTGAGAAGGACCGGGTCACTGAGCGCGGCCTTGAAGGCGGCCCGGAGAAGATTGACGCGATCAGCAGGGACACTGGGCGACGTAAAAAACGGCCGTCCCGCGGCGAGTGGCGCGCCGAGCAGGGCCGCCAATTGCTTGCCATCGTCCGACAGCAGCGAGCCAATATGCGGGACGCCCTTGAGCTGATCAATCGGTGCGCCGTTATAGAAAATCGGTATCATGCCGAATTCCGCGATCGCCTGTGCCGTGCTTTCATAGCTGTTTGCGGTGCCATGGGTTTCGCCGCGTTCGACCGACAGGAACCGTGCCTGTCCCCCGACGTAGCCGGAGATGATCTTCACGTTAAAGCCATCGTTCTTGAGAAGGGCGGGGTACTGATACGAGCCAGCGCCAGGGCCGGTGGCCGCGAACAAGACGGTTTTCTTCGCGTTCTTTAATTGCTGGTAGGTCTGGATCGGCTGGTTCTTGCCCATCGCGATGAGAAAGGTGGAAGATGCCGCACTGCCGATCGGGATTAATTTCCGCAGGTCGTATTTGACCCCGACTTCCTTGGTCCGCTGCGCCAGCGCCAGTTCCCGCGTCAGAATGGCGATTTCCGTACCGTCCTTTTTTGCCCTTTGCATCATGTAGTTCGCGGCGACGATGCCGCCAGCACCCGGCATATTGATGACAAGCATTCTTGGATTGCCGGGCAGATGTTTCGACAAGTGACGTGCAATCAGTCGACCGTAATAATCATAGCCGCCGCCCGGATTGGAGCGGACGATCATTTTGATGGTTTTGCCCTTGTAGAAATCGTCTGCGGCAAGTGCCGGGGCGCAGACACCCCATGTGACGGCGCCGGTCAAAATTGCGCCGATAGTGCTTAGTCCAATTGTTCGCTTCATCATGTAGCCTCCAGAGAGATTTTATGAATTTTTATATTATGAAAACACGTTACCCGAGGGTTTCCGTATTTTCAACTCGTCTGTGACGGCGCCCCGGCGGCGGCTGAAGCAAAATTTATCCCGCCGAAATGGCGTCGCACCGATGCCGTTGCGCCAAACCCCAACCCGGTGGCAAATGCTTCCGTCAGAATGGTTCAAAGGCAAAACATCCCGCGCCTGGGGCGGCGCTTATTTGCAATCGACGTTGGTCGCTTCTTTTCCCGGCTTGGGATAGATGAAGCTGCAATTCATCCCCATCTTGATGGCTTTGCGCTTGGCCTTCTTGCCGCCGACGGTGATTTTGGTACGCGATCCCGAAATCTTGGCGGTGACCTGCTTGCCCTTGTAGTCGATGGAAACCTTGCGGCCGCCGCGTTCGATCTTGGAGACGGTGCCTGTGTGGGTAAGCATCTTCGCCGGTTTCTTCGATTTTTTAGAAGGGCCTTTGAAGAGCGCAATCACCTTGTCGGAGGAATTCAGAATTCCTTCATAGATGGCGTCCATTTCGGTGGGAGACGAATATCCGATCGAACGTTTGGCCTTTTTCGCCTCGGCGAGTAGCGCTGGATCTTCGAGCGCCGATTTGAACGCGGCCCGCAGCAATGCAAGCCGTTCCTTGGGCACACCCGGCGTGGTGAAGAACGGCCGGCCCGCGACGAGTGGCGCCGCCAGCAGCGCGGCAAACGCTTTACCGTCGTCCGAGAGCACGCTCCTGAGGTCCGGCACGCCTTTGAGTTCGGCCCTTTTGACGCCGAGATAGGCGATCGGAACAAAACCCTGTTCCTTGATCGCCGCCCGGGTGCTCTCATAGCTGTTGGAGGTGCCATGGGTGTCGCCCCGCGCTACCGCCAGGAACCGTTCCGGCGTTGAGACATAGCCCGAGATCGGCATTACTGGATAACCGTCGGTCTTGAGAAGCATCGCCCGTTGATAGGATCCGCTGCCCGGTCCCGTGGCGGCGAAGCGAACGATTTCCTTATGGGCCTTCAACTGGGCGAGCGTCTTCACCGGATGGTTTTTCGACATCACTATGACTGAGGTTGATGCCGCTGCGCTGCCGATGGAATTCAGCTTGCGCACGTCGTAGCGAACGCCGGTTTCCTTTGTCCGTTGTGAAACGGCGACTTCGCGGCTGAGAATCCCGAGTTCGATACCGCCCTTTTTTGCCCTGTTCATCATGTAGTTTGCGGCCACTATACCGCCCGCGCCCGGCATGTTGATGACAATGGTGTTGGGCTTGCCCGGGATATGATTGGGCATATGTCGAGCTATCATCCTTGCGTACAGATCGTACCCGCCACCGGCGCCCGACCGGACGA
>JBLHKG010000267.1:0-4500 GCA_047619835.1 Alphaproteobacteria bacterium | reverse complement strand
CCGCCGAGAGCGACGAATCAGGCAACAGAATGACGAATTCCTCACCACCATACCGCACAGCGGTATCAAAGCCACGCAAGTCGCCCTGAATGCGCTTGGCCATACCCTGCAACACCTCGTCACCAATTTCATGGCCATGGGTGTCGTTGATCAGCTTGAAGTGATCGATGTCGATCATCAGAGCCGAAATGGGTTTGTGCGCGTCGCCTAGCCGTTCGCACACCCGCTGAAAATGGGATTCGAGATAACGACGGTTATACATGCCGGTGAGGCTGTCGGTTACAGCCGCATTCACGCTGTAGGTGTAGTTGTCGCGCAATCGTTCCTCATAGCGTTTCCGCCGAATTTGTGTCCGTGACCGGGCGATCAGCTCGTCCCGCTCAATGGGACGCACCAGATAGTCGTTCACGCCGAGCTCGAGGGCCTTCGCAAGCCGCTCGTTGGCGGAATCCGGTACTGCCAGTAAAATTGGCTGATGGCGATGTTCCGGCTGCGATCGAAGTTGCGAACAAAATCTGAGCGCGTCGCTCTGCCGCTCTCCATCGGCCAGCAGCACAAGATCGAAATCCCGTGCGGCAACCAGATCAAGTGCCTCCGCGTCGGTATCTGCGACGGTCACGTCGTGGCCCTGGCTGGCAAGCATTTGGTGCACTGACTCACTATCGAACAAACCGTCGCCAATCAACAACACCGTACCCGGAGCATTTTCGTCAACCGCGTCTTCGGCGGACGGGAAAATACCGAGTGCCTCAGCCGTAGCCGCCCGGGCTCGCCATTCGTCGCTCGCACGCTTGAGCCGCACCAGAGATCGAATTCGGGCAAACAGCGCAATATCGTTGACCGGTTTTGTCAGAAAATCATCTGCGCCTGCCTCAAGACCGCACACACGGTCACTTACCTCATTCAGGGCAGTAACCATTACAACGGGAATATGGGCAGTCTCAGGATCGCTCTTGATACGACCGCACACTTCATAGCCGTCCATGCCTGGCATCATGACATCCAGCAGCACGATGTCGGGTGATTCCCGTTTGACGACATCAAGCGCCGTCGGGCCATCTTTTGCAGTGACGACTTCGTAATACTCGACCAGCAGCTTTGCTTCGAGGAGCTTTACATTAACAGGAATGTCGTCGACGACGAGTACGCGGGCGGACATCAGAGGCAGCCTTCGCTTGAAAAATTCAGTTAATGACCCGTCCGATGGTTTCGAGGAACGACGAAACCGATATCGGTTTGGCTATATAAGCCTCACAGCCGCCGTTCCGAATTTTTTCCTCGTCCCCCTTCATGGCGAAGGCGGTGACTGCAATAACCGGAATGCTTTTTAGTTCTGCGTCCTCTTTGATCCATTTGGTAACGTCCAGGCCGGAAACTTCCGGAAGCTGGATATCCATCAGGATCAGGTTGGGCTTGTGCTTACGCGCAAGATCCATCGCTTCGCGGCCATCCTTGGTCTGGAATGTTTCATATCCATGCACTTCAAGCAGATCATGAAACAGCTTCATGTTCAATTCGTTGTCTTCGACGATCAGTATTTTTTTCTTTTCGACCATAAATTTTGTCCAACTTTCGACTGGCTGATGCCAGCATTCCGACTGACCGCCAGATTTCCGACGTTCTTGTGCCAAATTCTTAGATAGAATATCGCTACAATAGTTAACAAGAGATGACGATTGCCAGATCCGATGTGCAGGTTTTGTCCCCGTCGCATACTGCAACGCGCTAAAATTTCAGCGTGAATCGGTAGAATCCCCGCTTTGACACGTTGAACGAGATTTTTGGATGCGCATCGGAATTGATCTGGGGGGGACAAAAACCGAATTTATCGCTCTTTCAGCGATGGGCGACGTCCTGGTCCGTGAGCGAGAGGCCACGCCTGCCGGGGATTATCGGGCAACAATCGACTTGATCCGATCCAAAGTTCTTGCCATCGAAAGCCGGCTCGGAAACAGGGGAAGCGTCGGAATCGGTATTCCGGGCGTCCTCTCACCGTCGACCGGGCTGGTAAAGGGCGGCAACTCAACCTGGCTAAACGGAAGGCGGCTCGATTTTGATCTCGCCGAGGCGCTCGGTCGCGACGTGCGTATCGCCAATGATGCCAATTGCTTCGCCCTCTCGGAGGCTGTTGATGGTGCCGCCAGCGGTGCCCATATGGTATTTGGCGTCATTCTCGGAACCGGTACGGGTGGCGGGCTGGTGATAGGCGGCGCACCGCTGATCGGCGCCAATGCGATCGCCGGAGAATGGGGCCATAACCCGCTGCCGTGGCACAATTCCAATTCCGGCGATGGGATTTCCCAACAAGGGAGACGATGCTGGTGCGGCAAAACCGACTGTATAGAGACCTGGCTCTCCGGTCCCGGATTTGCCCGCAGCTATCGCGATCTCACAGGACGGGAGAGCACGCCCGAAGAAATCTTAAATTGCGCCGTCGGCGGGGAAATCGCCGCAGAAACCGTTCTGGTTAACTATGAAAATCTTCTGGCGCGAGCCCTCGCGACAACCATCAACATGGTCGATCCAGACGTCATCGTGCTGGGCGGCGGCATGTCGAACATCCAGCGATTATACCATTCCGTGCCGGAGCTATGGCAAAGCTGGGCATTTTCGGATCGCGTCGGTACGCCGCTGCTGGCGCCAAAACATGGCGATTCAAGCGGCGTACGCGGCGCTGCCTGGCTCTGGGATGCCCCTTAGTCGGGAGCCTCAGCGCTTGCCGCAATCTTCAGGCGGCTGGATTTCGAGCTTCTCGAGACTCGCTCGAATCGTGAAATCGGTAAAATCCATCACCAGTTGATCGGAAATGCCATTGTCATGCATGATGAGATTCATCTCATGGCTGGGCACCGGTTGCCGGTCATTGGCTTTGAAGTAGGCAAGATTAACAGGCCATGTCTTGTGGCCCCGCAGCAACCGGCCGACTTCCTCCGATGGCGCTGGATATTTCGACTTCCCGCTTCCCGCCTTGCCAATCACCACATTGACCAGATAGAGGCTTTGCTCATCCATGCCGTCGAATACCGGCAACGGCAGGAAAACCGGCGCTTTGCCGCGTTCCGCCGCACGTAACACCGCCCGTGAATGCGCCATCGGAAACAAGGTGCCGACCGGCAGCGTCAGTTGGCGTGGCCGGGGCGCCGTAAAGGTGACCTCTCCGCCGGCACCAGGAGCCAAGATCGTCCCGTGCCCTTCTATTTTTTCCAGTTCGCGACCGTTGGTGCTATGGCGAACGTTGAAACGATACTCCGAACCATCCTGCGCTTCCCAAGTCGTCGCGGCGGTCAACAGGCTGATTTCCGGCGATTCAGCCTGGGAAACATTGATCACGGAACGATATTCGAATGTCCAACCCGAACAGCCATTACGCCAATCAACCGACATATTGCCGGAAACCGCAGAAACACCACTAGACGGCGCGCGCTCCAGCGTGACTCGATAAAGTGCCCGATGAGCGACAATTTCCAGCGCAGATAGCTCGCCTGCTGGCAATCCGAGCACGACGAAGATCAGCAGAATTTTAGAGAGGATCCGCACAGCCCATTCCTTGCTAAAGACAAATACATCCGGCGATCAGTTGAGGTCACGACCGAAAGCGGTAGCAGTATCGCACGGGGCCAAACGTGCGAAAAGCGCGGCATGAATCTCTCGGTCACAGGTATTTTCTGCCGGGACGGCAATTTCTGCCGCAAGGCCAGTCGGTAAAGCCCCCGATATTTGGCGATATTTGGCGATATTTGGCGATATTTGGCGATATTTGGCGATATTTAGGAATATTTCATGTTTCCAAACTGGCATGCTTCTTGCAACACCCAAACCGAAAATGGACGAAAATTCTGGCGAGCATTTCCGGCCGGAATATCTGACAAACAACGGATGGACAGTTGGTATGGACACCTCAATGACGATGGAACTGGCGGGAGAAAATTTCACGGCACAGCCAGGCCTGATGTCACGGATCAGCGCCCTGACGGAACAATTTCTCCGCGACCTCCCACAGGAAGTCAGCATGCGCCAGCAGACGCTGCTGGAACGCGCCCTGAAATACGCGGCAGAAACCGAGCAGCGCATGGCCGATCAGCGGCATCGAATCGCAGAGCTGGAAAGCCTGTCCAGTACCGACCCGCTAACCGGCTTGCTCAACCGCCGGGGTTTCGAATATGAACTCAGCACAGCCCTTTCCCGGGCGCGTCGCTATGGTGAAGTTGGCGTTATCGCCTATTGCGATCTCGACAATTTAAAGCAGGTCAATGATGCGCTGGGTCATACCGCTGGAGATGAGCTGGTAAAATGCGCGGCGGCAACGCTGGCCGGTGCGGTTCGTGACCTTGACATCGTTGGCCGTCTCGGCGGCGATGAGTTCGCCATCGTGTTAATCAACACAAACTGGAAGAACGGCGCGCGGCGCATGCGCACGATACAGTGGCGCCTGGACAGTGCAGGCATTGTCCATCGCGGCAATGACGCCCCGCTACAGGTCAGTATGGGAATCGAACCGTA
>JBLHKG010000266.1:0-4512 GCA_047619835.1 Alphaproteobacteria bacterium | reverse complement strand
GTCCATGAATTGAGCAGCATGCTCACCGTCATGGTCACCAGAAAGCCGGCGGACAGCCACTGGGCCTGATCCTGGCCGACGCCGAACGCCCCCATGATCTCGGGGATCGCGACATTGATGATGGTAGAGGAAAAAATCAGCGCGATGTTCCCAATCATCGCGGTGAAAATAACAAACCAGCGGTAATTCGGCCCGTACCGGGCGCTCAGCCCATCAACGGCCGTCGATGCCAATATTGACCTCCACCATCATTCCGGGCCGCAGCAGATCGCTGGCCTTTTCAAGCTCGACCCGAATGGTGAGTCGCTGCGCAATCTTGGTGAAGTTTCCGCTCGGGTTGGGCGTCGGCAGCAGGGCAAACTGGCTGGTGGCGGCGTTGCCGATGCGGGTAATCGTGCCGCGGAAAAGCTGGTCGGGATAGGCATCGATTGAGATTTTGGCGGGCGACCCCAATTTCAGATGGCGGACATCGGTTTCCTTGACGTTGGCATCGACCCAGATCTTGCGCGGGTCATGCACCATCAGCAGGCGCTGGCCGATCGAGACAAATTCACTCGGATTGACGAAAATCCGGTCGATCACCCCGTTGATCGGACTGTGGATCACACGATCGCCAAGATCGAGTCCCTGGCGATCTCGCTGGGCAGTCAGCTCCTCTTTTTGATGCGACAGCGCGGTAATTTCGCGGTCGAGTACTTCCAGCTGCTGGCGGTCGGCAGCGGCGCCCAGCAGACCGGCATTGGCGGCGGACACTTCGGCGCGCGCCTGCTGATGGGCCTGTTCGGCAACCCGGAAGACCGCTCGCTTCTCGTCCAGCCGCTGGCGTGAGACCACCTTGCGTTCGTTCAGTGTTTTGGTGCGCTGGAAGTCGGTCCGCGCAAGATCCAGATCCAGTTTGCGACCGGCCAGCGCGGCCTTCGCCGCTTCGATGCGGGATTCATGCATGGTGTACTGGCTGCTGGTCCGCAGATCGATCAGCTGTTTCTGGGCGGTGAGCCGGTCGCGCTCGGAATCGATCGACATCAATCTTGCATTAAGCTCGGCAAGCCGGAGCTTCGCGTCCCGGTCATCGATCCGGACCAGCGTGTCGCCCACCTTGACGGTCTTTCCGGTGACGACATGCAGGCTGGCGACCAGACCCGACACCCGGCTGCTGATCGAGATGACGTCGGCGCCGATGCGGGCATCGTCGATATAGACATGGGTGAACCGGTCATGAACCCAGTCGCCAAGAACATAGAGTCCGGCGATCGCCGCCGCCAGAGCGGCCAGCAGACGCAGCTGGCGACCGATCCGCTGCCACGGCGTACGCCGGACCGGAATGGTCAGCGCTTCAGTGTGCTCGGGTGTCTGGCCGTCCAAACGCGATCTCCTGTCGGCAGCCGTCCTCCGGCGCCGTGCCGTCGCCTCATTGTCACGCTAATCTGCCGCCCCGTCGAGAGGAGTCGTGTCCCGTTAATCGCCTTCATACTATGGCGCAAATAATAAACAGGTATTAGGGATGGTTGATGGCAGACCGGATCGCAGGGAGATTCAAATGAATAACTATCTAGATGGCGGCGAGGCCGTTGTTCAGGCATTTCGCAGTCTGGGCGTCGATTACGTGATGGCGTCGCCCGGATCGGAATGGGGCGCGGTGTGGGAGGCGCTCAGCCGCCAGAAAATTTCCAATACGCCGGGGCCGATTTATTTCAGCTGCGCGCATGAGACGCTCGCGGTCGATCTGGCCATTGGCTACACGGTCATCACCGGCAGGCTGCAGGCCGTCATGCTGCATACCGGCGTCGGGCTTTTGCAGGGCTCGATGGGGATCGATGCGGCCAACCGGCTGGGCATCCCGATGGTCGTTATGTCCGGCGAGGCGCTGACCTATGGCGAAAAGCAGGGATTTAACCCGGGCGCGCAATGGCAGGCCAATCTGAGCGTCGTCGGCGGGCCGCAACGGCTTGCCGAACCCATCGTCAAATGGTCGACCCAGGCCTCCAGCACCGACACGCTGTACCAGCAGATCGTCAGCGCCGGCGAGCTGGCCCAGCGCCTGCCGCCGGGACCGACCTATCTCAACGTGCCGATTGAAACCCAGCTCAATGAGTGGCATCCGCCGGAAGAATTCAGAACCGCGCCGCCGGTATCCAAACCCCATCCGCCGCTGTCCGAGATCGACAGACTGGCGAAGCTGCTGATCGACGCCGAAAACCCGGTCATCCTGACCGAGGCTGCCGGCCGCGAGGCGGCAGGCTACGCGGCGCTGGTCGCGCTGGCGGAGCTGTTCGGCATTCCGGTGGTCGATGGCAGCCAGGCAACCTATGCGAATTTCCCGAAGGATCATCCGCTCTATCAGGGCGCCGGACAGCCGGCGTTCCTGGCGGATGCGGATCTTATCCTGACGATCAGATGCCGGGCGCCGTGGTATCCGCCGAGCAACCGGCCGAAAAAGGCGACCATCGTCGCAATCGACGAAATGCCGTTCCGGCCGCATATGGTCCACCACGCGGCGCAGGCAGACATTTTCCTCGAAGGGGATGCCGTCGCGACGCTCGAACTCCTGGCGGAGGCGCTGCGCGCGGCAGGCATCGATCAAGCCGCCGTCGATGCGCGCAAAGCTCGCTGGTCGGCGGAACATGACAGGCTGTGGGAGGCGGACCGGGCAACCGAGGCGGAGGTCTCAGGCAACACAGCCATCCACCCGCGCACCCTGATGGCCGCTTTGGGTGCGGCGATGCCCGACAATACGTTCTATGTCGATGAGACGATTACCCACCGGGGCATGGTCGTCCGCCATCTGCAAAATCGCGGGCCGCAGAGCTATTTCCGGCCGCAGGGCGGTTTGGGCCAGGGCATTGGCACCGCGCTCGGCGTGAAACTCGCCGCCCGGGATCGGCCGGTTGTGCTGATCGTTGGCGATGGGTCGTTCATGTACAATCCGGTGATCCAGGCGCTCGCGCTATCGAAGCACGAAGACCTTCCGATCATGATCGTAGTGTCCAATAATAACGGCTACAGCGCGATGATGAACGAACACAAGGCGTTCTATCCGGATGGCGTTTCGGCCGCCAATGACCTGTTCTATGGCCGGGATATCACCGATCTGGAATATTCCGAGATTCCCAGACTGTTTGGCGCCTATGGCCGGCGGGTGGAAGATCCCGCCGAGCTGTCCGACGCGTTGAAAGAGGGACTGGCCGCCATTGAGAGCGGCAGGACGGCGATCCTCAACGTCATGGTCGATCCCTGATCTGAAAGATTGTTTGAGGTTGCTTGCAGCGGCGGTCCTGACCGAAGATAACAATCGTTTCATCAATCGGGCAGGAAAGGCGTCGCGGGAATCATGGCCGCAACAACGGAAGAACCGGGTATCGCGCACGGCGAAATGACGGGTGAGACACCTGACGCGCTGGTTGCCCGCGCCCACGCGCTGATCCCCGCCCTGCGCGAGCGGCAGAAGGAAACCGAGCAGAACGGCAAAATCCTGCCCGAAGCCATCGCGTCGTTTCTGGCCGCAGATCTCTACCGTGTCCTGCAGCCCAAACATTACGGCGGCTATGAGTACGGGCTGGACACATTCGTCCGCACCGCGATGGAAATTGCCTCGGGGTGCGGCTCGACCGGCTGGGTGTTTTCGACCGGCGCGCAGCACCAGTGGCAGCTTGGCATGTATCCCCGCCAGGCGCAGGACGAGGTGTGGAAAGACACCCCGACCGCCCTTGCCGGCTCGTCCTACGCGCCGACCGGCGTTGCTACCGTCACAGATGGCGGCTTCCGGGCGAACGGCAGATGGTCGTTTTGCAGCGGTGTCGAGATTTGCCAATGGATGATCCTCGGCATCCGCATTGCCCCCGCCGAGGGCGCCGAGGGGACCGGTCCGGGTGGGGTTGGCTTTATTCTGGTGCCGAAAGACACCTATCGGATTGAAAAGAACTGGGATGTTCTGGGGCTGATCGGCACCGGCAGCCATGATCTTGTGCTTGAGGATATCTTCGTCCCGTCCCACCGGATGCTGACGCATGAACAGGCGGAATCGGGCGCATCGCCGGGCGCCATCGCCAATGGCGGCAATTTGTCGAAAACTCCCTTTTTTGCCGCGATCTCGATCTGCCTGTGCGCCGCGATCCTCGGCATGGCCCGAGGCGCGCTGGAAGAATATCTTACGAGCATGAAGGGGCGGACATCGCGCGGTGCCGCCGCCGGCGCGGCCAGGACCATCGCCGATTTTACCACCATCCAGGTGCGGGTCGGCGAAGCGGCGGCCAGCATCGATGCCGCCGAGGCGCTGGTGCTGCGCGATTGCCGCGAGATCATGGAGACCATCGCGGCGGGCCGGACGCTCACCGAGGCGCAACGGGCCCGCAACAAGGGCGATCTCGGATTCGCCGTGAAACTATGTGTGCGGGCCGCCGATCTTCTGTTTGAATCGGTTGGCGGGATGGGGCTGCACAGCAGCAACCATGTACAGCGGGCATGGCGCGATATTCATGCCGGGGCCAAACATATCAGCATGAACTGGGATGCCGT
>JBLHKG010000265.1:0-4527 GCA_047619835.1 Alphaproteobacteria bacterium | reverse complement strand
ACAATGTGCTGTGCAATGCGCTGCTGGTCGGCAAGATCGCCACCGATCAGGTCAGACGCCGTCATCAGCGCAATGCGCCCGACACGAAGCTGGAGGATTTTATCGCCGAAGAAGCCAAACCGGTGCCATTGGGCCGCATGGGGACAGCAGAGGAATACGCCAATATCGCCTGCTTCCTCGCCTCCGATCACGGCTCTTACATCACCGGCACGGCGCTTAACGTAGACGGGAACCTGTCGCCGGTGGTTTAGACGATTTGGCGACCAGAAATAGGTTGTTGGGGCTATAGATTTCCAACAGGCAGCGATGGAGACGGAATTGAAAGTCGTCGGCACATCAGGAAAGCGAACACGCCGGGAATTTGTGATTGGAACTGCGGCATTAGCCGGCGTCGGGCTGACGCCATGTGCTGTGTCGGCCAGAACAGCCCGCCATCTCCGCATACTCAGCCTGCATACCGGCGAAACCGCATCGGTCGATTATCGTATCGACGGGGAGATGCAGCGCGACGCACTACGGGCGCTGGACAGCGCGTTGCGCGATCACCGCACCGGCGAGGTGATCGAGATGGATCGCACGCTGTTCGATCTCATGCGGCGCCTGTCACAGATGCTCGACACCGATGCGCCGTTCCACATTATCTCGGGTTACCGGTCGCCCCGCACCAACGCGATGCTGGCGGGCAAAAGCGCAGGCGTCGCCAGACACAGCTTCCACCAATGGGGCATGGCAGTCGATTTGAGACTGCCGGGCCGCTCGCTCGACCAACTCCACCGCGCCGCGCGCTCGCTTCAGGCGGGCGGCGTCGGAATATACCGGCGCTCGAACTTCATCCATATCGACACCGGACGGGTCCGATACTGGCGGCAGAGTTAGCGTCCGATCAGCGGCACTTCACGTTGAGCACGGCTTGTTTGCCCTGACCCATGACCTGATCGATCGCCCGGTCGAGCGCCTTTGGCAGCTCGTCGGGATCGTCGACCATCTCGCCATAGCCGCCTGACATCTCGGCGGCTTTTTCGAACTGGATGCCGCCGGGCTCGAAGAAGGTGAGCGGCTCGTTATTGCTTCGCGCCGCATAGCCGTCGGGATACATGCCGCGCGTGTTGCGTTTCACCGCGCCCCATTCCTCGTTGTTCATGATCACGGTCAGCATCGGCAGCCCCTCGGCCTTGCCGGTGTAATGCGCAGGTACCGGGTTGCCATACAAATAGGCGCCGTCGCCCTGGGTACAGATGACGAGTTTTTCGGGGGCCGCCAGCTTGGCGCCGAGCGCCATGCCGAGACCGTAGCCAAGCCCGCCGCCGGCGCCGCCGGAGAAGAAGCTGCCCGGCGTGTTGAACTCAACCTGCGACATGGCAAAGGCGCTCTCGGTGATGACGATGGAATCGTCGGTCTTGGCCGTGTTGATACAGTTGGCGATATAGGCCGGGCCGAGCGGGCGCGAGTTGCGGGTTTTCTCGAACGCTGCCTTGGCGGCCTCGTGCTGCCTGGCCCGAAGCTCGGCCATTGCTTTCCGCCGTGTGTCGATGCGCGATGCAGCGCTTTTCTCGCGGGTTGCCAGCGCGTCGTCGAGCAGGCGGAACGAGGGCGCCATCGCGCCGGTAATACCAAGATCGCATTCATATCCCCGGATCGGATAGCCGGCGAAGATCGGGTCCGCGCCCATATGGATAATTTTACAATCGGCGCGGGGCGATTTAACCGAGGGAATCCACGGTACATCGCACGACGCGACGATGATGACATCGGCCTCATCGAGGAACGGATCGGAATCGTAACCGAGATGCATAGGATGATTGCTCGGCAGGCAGAGGAAACGGTTCTTGCGCTGCACAACGGGGATGGCGAAGCGCTGAGCAAGTGCAGCGAGCGGCGCGACCGCTTTGGGATCGGCGCCGGAATCCTGGGTGATGATCACCGGGTTTGTCGCATTGGCGAGCATCTCCGCCGCCTGATCAATCGCGTCGGGGTCCGGATAGCCGGCCGTCGGCGTTGCGCGCCTCGAGGGCGAGCTGAAACTGTATTCGTCATAGGTTTCGGCCAGCGGCTCGCGCGGCAGGGTCAGATAAATCGGCCCCTTCGGCTCGCTCATTGCCATGTTGATGGCCCTGTCGACCACCGTTTCCAGCACGGCCTTGTCCTTGAGTTCGTAATCCCACTTGACCATTTCACGGGCCAGCGCACCCTGATCAAACATTTCCTGCGGCCAATGCACTTCGCGGGTGCGTTTGCCATGCTTGTCGCCGGTTTCGGTGTAGGGCGTGCGGCCTGACGAGAAGATCACCGGGATATTGCCGCGGCTGGCATTGATGATCCCGTTGAGCGAGTTGGCGGTGCCGACATTGACATGCACCATCACCACCTGTGGCTTGCCGGTCACCATCGTGTAGCCCATCGCCATGTGGATCGCCACGTTCTCATGCGGCACCATTATGGCTTTTGGCGTTGGGGTGCCGAGCGCCTGCGCCTTGGCGAAGGATTCGATCAGCGGGGCAAAGTCCGTTCCGGCATTGCCAAAGAAATATTCGATGCCGCGATCCGCGAGCAGATGTAGATAGGCGTCGGCGACGGTCCCATCCTTGATGGTCTTGGTGGTCATATTGAATTCTCCCTGAGGCCGTCCAAGCGGCGATGCGTCATTATGCAACAGTGTCGACGAGGCGGGAAGCGGTCCCGCCAATTTTGCGTCTATTTTGGACCACTATTAAGGTCTGGCCGCGACAAAATGCAGCGTCTGCATCTCCAGCACCACATCGCCATCCTGATTGGTGGTGACGATCTGGAGCTTGATCAGGTTTTTACCGCCTTCTTCACGCGCCGGCGACGCCTCCAGCACGGTCGCGGTTACCTGCAGCGTCTCGCCCGGTTTGACGGGTTTCTTCCAGCGCAGCCGGTCGGCGCCCGGCGAGCCCATGGCGCAGGCGCTGAAAACGCCGGATTCAATGAACAGGCCAAAGCTGATGGCGCAGGTATGAAAGCCGGCGGCCACCAGATCGCCGAACATGCTGTCTTTCGCGGCAACCGGATCGGTGTGATAGGGCAGCGGCGCGAACGATTCACCGAAGCGGATGATGTCGTCCTGATTGACGGTTTTCGCATCGGTTTCAAAGGATTTGCCGACGGTAAAATCCTCGAAATAGAGATTGGTGTATTTCATGCTGGTTTTTTAATCCTGTTATCGGCGCCCACCGGAGTGATTTGGGGAAGCTCCTGAGCGTTGATTATGACATGAGCGCTGATCGTTTCGCTACGACCGCGCACATCGAGCTGGTGGCTCGGAAAACTACTGAGATCAACGCCGGCATGATCCGCGACGGTATCAGAAACCACAAGCTGAGCCTTGTGTTCTTTGGTCATGGCTTCGAAACGGCTGGCGGTGTTGACCGCGTCGCCGACTGCCGTCAGCGACGTGGCGCGGCCATAGCCCATCTCGCCGATGATGGCGGGGCCGGCATGGATGCCGATGCCGATCCGGAGCGGTTCCTCCAACTCGGCCTCAAGGGCATGATTGAGTTCATCAAGCCGTTTCGACATCAGCCGGGCCGCGTCGAGCGCCTGCCGTGCGCCGCGATCAGCATCCCCATCGACGCCGAACAATGCCATCACCCCGTCGCCAATGAATTTGTCGAGATATCCGCCGGCTTCTTCAACCGCGCTCCCCATATTGGCGAAATATCGGTTGAGCACGAACACCACGTCATAGGGCAGCTTGCGCTCCGAAAACCGCGTAAAATCGCGCAGATCGGCAAACAGGATGGTGATCTCGCGTTCCTCGCCCATGTGATAGGCGGGCCGCGGGCCTGCATCGAGCAGCGTGCAGCTTGGCGGCAGCAACGGAATGACCGATACCGGCGCGGTCGGGCAGGTCTGGCAGGCGAGCCGCACCATCGGCGGCGAGCCGATGCGTTCCAGCACCCGCGCTTCGTCGGCGCTGGGGGCAGGCAGGTCTTCATTCCCTTCGGTAACCCGCACCCGGCAGGTCGAACAGCGCCCACGTCCGCCGCATATCGAGGCATGGGGAACGCCGTTGATGTTGCTGGCCTCGAGAATCGTCACGCCGGGTTGAATGTTGAAGGCGCTGCCGTCGGGATAGGTGACGCAGACCAGCCCGCGCCCGCTGATCATCAATGTTCGTACGAGGCGGGCAAGCAACGCGGCAAGAATTGCGCCGCCGATCGTCCAGCGAATGATCGGCGAAAGGGCCTGCAAAAATGCCGTCGTCTCCTTGTCGGGAAAGCCGATCAGGGACCGGATCGATTTGCGCCAGGCCGGGTCATCGTAAAGCGCGACGACTTCGCGCCCACCGTCGATATAGCCGAGCAGCGCAATCACGGGGGTCAACATCGCCGCTGCGAACAGATACTGCGCCGCCCTCGGAAACCAGGGTTTAAGCCGCAGCCAGTAATAGATGCCGATACAGCCATGGATCCAGGCGGCAAACAGGCCGGCTGTCTGCCAGTAAAAATACTGGGTGGCGAACTTGAAATGGACCAGCAGCACGAAGGCGTAGAGATCGTTGGTGCC